>CALISX010000518.1 GCA_938041725.1 uncultured Lachnoanaerobaculum sp. | reverse complement strand
TATTTCTGGCGGTATAGGTATAGGCGTCCTGGAGGCCTCCGGACAGGGATAGAAGAAGGGCCAGCCGCAGGGATTCGGACATCTGGTGTTTGGAAGAAAGGAGGCCGGGCTTCATGCCTACTTTTCCACCTTAAACATACTCACAGTGCCGTCCAGTAAAAGTTTTCCATCCTCATTGGTAATGACCACATGCAAAAGAGTGACCCGCCCTCCCCTTTTGATCACATCGGCCCGGCAGGAAAGCCTGCCGGAACGCACATTGCTTAGGAAATTTACATTGGCGTTTTGGGTAACAAATTCCTCCCCCAGACTTCTGGCAGTGACTCCGGCAGCGCAGTCCGCCAGGGTAAACAATAACCCGCCATGGACAAAGCCCCGCAGGTTCATGGCGTCCTGTGTGAGATCTACGCTGACCACCCCATAGTCCGGATGGACTTCGCAGATTTTTACATGATTGTAATACATGAAGTAGTTTCTTTTTTCATATTGGGAAAAATCTTTTTCAAACATATATCCTCCGTGGAAAGCAAATATCTGTCAGCCTCTGCCTACTATAAACCTTAGGGCAGGGAACCACAAGTCCTTTATAGGGGAATGGGGCAAAGGCATTTCCCCTTTTTGCCTTCTGTATGCTACAATGAGAGGATGAAAAAAGAGGAAATAGAAAAGAATATGGAAAAGCAGCCATGGGAGGGGGACTTGGCCAGACCTTTGCTCCAATGGTATGGCCGTCATAAAAGGGTTTTGCCCTGGCGGGAGGATCCTTCTCCCTACCATGTATGGCTATCAGAGATTATGCTGCAGCAAACCAGGGTGGAGGCGGTAAAGGGCTATTACCGCCGGTTTTTAGAGGTTCTGCCGGACATTGCAGCTCTGGCCGGGGCCAAGGAAGAGGAGTATTTAAAGCTTTGGGAGGGGCTTGGATATTATTCCAGAGTGCAAAATCTCCATAAAGCAGCGGTGATGATTATGGAGGAATACGGGGGGCAGATGCCCGCTGAAGCCAAGGAGCTTTCCAGGCTTCCTGGAGTTGGAGACTATACCTGTGCAGCCATTGCCTCCATTGCCTTTGGACACCGGATCCCGGCGGTGGACGGGAATTTTTTGCGGATTTTTGCCAGACTTACTGCCTTTGGGGAAAGTATAAAAACAGGTTCTGGGAAAAAAGCTGCCTTTGATTTTTTTCAGCGGGCAATGGAGGCGCTGCCAAAGAAAAGCCGGCTTTGCGGGGATTTTAATCAGGCGCTGATGGATCTGGGAGCCATGGTATGTCTGCCTGCAGGCCGCCCCCTTTGCACCGAATGCCCCCTGGCGGAATTTTGCCAGGCCAGGGCTTTGGATCAGACGGAGAATTTTCCCAAAAAAGAAGAAAAAAAGCCCCGGAAAAAGCAGGAAAGAACGGTGTTTATCATTAAGGCCGGCAGCCGTATTGCCCTGGGGAAAAGGCCAAAGAAGGGACTGCTGGCAGGACTGTATGAATTTCCCAATACCCTGGGATATTTGTCTAAGGAGGAGGGGCTGGACTTTGTAAAAAGCCATGGACTCCTGCCTTTAGGGATTCAGCCTCTAAAGGGGGGCAGGCATATCTTTACCCATATGGAATGGCATATGAAGGGATATGCAGTGGAGGTGCTTCCTCCCCTTGAAGAGGAAAAGGAGTGGGAGTTTGTACAGGAGGAAGCGGTGTTTTTGGAAAAGGCCATCCCCTCCGCCTTTGGGGTTTTCTTGAAAGCTCTTGGGCAAAGGAAGGGACCGGCACCCCTATAGATATCAGTCCACGGGTTACTGTGCTGCTGGTGCAGCTGTAATAGAAGATTGTCCCTAAGGGGATAGACAGAGGAAGGAAAATATATGAAAGTGATACAGACCAACAAGGCCCCCGGGGCCATCGGACCCTACTCCCAGGGATTTGTTTCCCAGGGGCTGGTTTTTACATCAGGGCAGATTCCTGTGGTGCCGAAAACGGGAGAAATCCCGGAGGGGATCAAAGCCCAGGCAGCACAAAGCTGTAAAAATGTGGGGGCTGTTTTAGAGGCAGCAGGCAGCGGTTACGAAAAGGTAATTAAAACCACCTGCTTTCTGGCAGATATGGGAGATTTTGCAGCCTTCAATGAAGAATATGCCAGATTTTTCACCTCCAAGCCGGCCCGCAGCTGTGTGGCAGTCCGGGAACTGCCAAAGGGGGTGCTTTGTGAAATCGAAGCCATAGCAGAGGCATAAGGGTGCATATCTCTTTGTTTTTTTTCAGATAGGGATCCTTCCCTCTGGGATAGGCAATGCAGGCATTCATATTTTAAAAGCCCCGGGCCAAAAGCGCCGGGGCATCCTTGGTACAGGCCGGGCGCACAATCATCTTTCCCGCTGCTTCCCCTTCCGGATATTTGCGGTGCATAGCTCCTCCGATTTATAAAAGGGATATGCCGAAGGCATTGATGAGGCCATCCAGCTTTTTATTCTCTTTGCAGAAGGGGCAGTCGTGGTGATCGGAATACATATAGTCCGGCAGGTCCTTTGTGCTGAATACAGAAAGAACCGGGAGACCGTAGAGGGAATCCACAGCGGTAAAAACGGCGGATACACCGGTTAAAATTCCTCCATAGTAGTGGCTGGCATTCATAAAGCGGCGGATGGTTTTTCCGGTGGACACACTGCCCGCCAGAATCAGGATATGCTTCTTCTTTATGGTGGGCTTTAAATTATCCCGGAAAATCACCAGGGAATTGGCATCATATTCCGGGGTAACGATATAAATGGTCTTATGGGCATTGGTGTTGATAAAACCGCTGCGGGTCAGCTCCTCTGCCAAAAAGGCGCCGATGACCTCTGTGCCCTCCACACAGAGAATGGTATCAATCACGGTTCCATAGAGCTTTCCGGCCAGGGACAGGGCGATTTCCTTGGCTTCACTGGCCCGG
>CALISX010000517.1 GCA_938041725.1 uncultured Lachnoanaerobaculum sp. | reverse complement strand
TTCGGAATATCAGGATAACCGTGCATCCTTTGGTATGAAAATATCATAAAAGCAATCTTCAAAATCAAATGTATAACTTTAGTCGATTTTTAAGTTACGGTACCCCTTCGAAGCCGTTTGGGGAATGGAATCACAAGGGGAGTCTTTTCTTTGACTACGGGGACAGCGCTTCGGGATACCCAATGCGGGCTGCGGGGTTTTTCCACGGAGCTGCTGCCCTTTTTACTCAGCATTGAGGGGGACCGATATGAATATGAAATGAAAATGCTTACCCAGGCAGCGGGAACCATTCCCATCCTGCAGGTACCCATCCAAACCATATACCTGGAGGACAATGCCTCCTCCCACTTTCATGTGCTGCGGGATTCCTTTTTGATTTATAAGGACTTGCTGGCCTTTGCCCTGTCCTCCTTTGGAGCCTTTGTCCTGGACTACGGAGCCTATGCTCTCCTGGCTGCTTTGTTTGCTTTGGGAGGAAGCGCTCTGGGACTGTTTTTTGCGAATCTGGCAGCCAGGGTTTTCAGCGGCACACTAAATTATCATGTTAATGCCAGATGGGTCTTCAAAGACAGACCAAGGGAAAGGGACAGTGCCTGGAAATACTTCGGACTGGCCCTGGGCATCTTTTCCATTAATTCAACCTTGCTTTTGCTGCTGCATCACTGGAGGGTGGCCAATGTCTACTGGATTAAACTGATGGTAGAGTGTATTTTGTTTTTTGCCAGCTTTGTGGTGCAAAAACGATTTGTATTTCGAAACAAGAGGAGAGAAAATGTTATGAATCAAAAAAATTTCATGGGGGGAAGCCCTATCGTTATGCAGCAGTTTTTACTGCGCTTTTAATGGGAGTGAACAGCTATGCATTGTTAAAAACCTTTGTGCTCCCGGATGTGCAGACCCAGGTCATGGCTCAGACAGCAGCAGAAAGCATCCAGGAAACAGTCCGGGAAAGTGCCCCTGGGTCCGGCCGCTCCTCCATCGGCTCGTATAAAGGGGCGGGAAATGCTTCGGCAAGTGCAGCAGGGAACAGCAGCATGCAAACGGAAATATGGTGAACCAGCCCACCACCAGCGGCTGGAACATTGAGGAAAGGGAGGTAAGCGACATTGTATACATCGGATACTAAAAAAGCAGCAGTTATTCACTTGTTATTTGGTGTGTTTTTATGGATCTTTGGAAGGGTGTATGAACATTTTGCCTTTGGAGAATATTCCTATTTTATGCGGTATATGTTTTTGATTCCCATAACAGCGGGAACCGGAGCCTTTCTTTTATATCGGCTTATATCCGGCCAGAGAAGAATGGACCGGGTGCTGTTTTTATTATGGAATTCTGCCATAGGGATTTTGGTCAGCGGCTGCCTGATCAAGGGCATTATTGAAATGTCCGGCCGCAATACGGAACTGGAAGGATATTACTGGGTGGGAGGGGCTGTATTTGGCCTCCTGGCCTCAATGAGGGGATTGTGGTGCAAAACAGGCCAGGGAAAGGCCTCTCTGGAAGAATAATGGATGAAGAGTCGGAGAAATCTCCGACTTTTTATTATTTTCTCATGAAATATTAACTTTTATTGATGAAAAAAAATAAAAGTTATGATATATATTAATTATTACCAACGATGATTACACCGTAGGAGGGGATTTATGAAGGCTTTTATTGTAGAAGATGAAAAAGTAGTAAGAGATGGGATAAAAATTGGGATTAATTGGAAGAAATTAGGATGGGAACTGACAGGGGATGCCAGTGACGGGGAATCAGCACTTCCGATTATTTTATCCAGAAAACCAGATGTTTTGCTGACGAATGTCAGACTGCCTGTCATGGACGGACCGGATCTTGCCCTTCGGGTAAAGGAAAAACTGCCCCGTACCAAAGTGATTTTCTTTGGAATTCAGGAGGATCTGGATTATGCGAAAAAGGTGGTGCGTTTAAAACCGGAGGATTATCTTATGACACCAATATCCAGGAAAATGCTGGTGAAGGCTCTGGAAACCTTCTCCGATGCCTCTTTGTGGAACCAGGCTTCCAGTGAGGAGGAAGGTGTGCCCCAGGGATCTGGGGATACACCAGATTTTGACAGGGCAACAGACCCGGACCCGATGATGAGATTTTTACAAAAGGGGGATGCCAAGGATTTGGATGCTTTTGTAAAGGACTATGTTTACAAAACAGGAGAACTGGCCTCCTCCCAGGAGTTTCGGGAATTCATGCTGGATAAGCTCTACCATTTGGCGGAGGAATATTTGGGGGAATGGGGCTTGGAACCCTCCCAGGCCGCTGCCAAGCTTGGAAAGCAGGAGGATGGAAAGGCGGCCGCCCAGGAAGTAAAAAAAACCCGCAGGTATATGAAGGATATTTTATATAAATGCCTGAAGGTGCGTCACGACTGTACCTACAATAAGTATGCAGACTATATGGCCAGGGGTAAGGCCTATATACAGGAGCATTTCAGAGAGCAGGATTTTTCCTTGAATACTGTGGCCAATTATCTGGGGGTGTCAGCTGGACATTTCAGCGGTATTTTCCGTCAGGAGGAGGGAAGAAACTTTATTGATTATTTAAGCGAAGTTCGGATTCAGGAGGCTAAAAATCTGCTGAAGAATACAGATAAGAAGATTTATCAGATCGCAGTAGAGATTGGGTACAAGGATTCCCATTACTTCAGCCATTACTTCAGACTTTCCCAGGGGGTGACCCCCAGAGAGTTCCGCAGAGCAGCCAATCAAAGAAAAATGGAAGAGGCAGGGTAGCCTCGTCGGTAAACATACAACTGCCTGGGTGGGGGAGACTTCATCAAAGAAGGAAGAACTGCAGGCACCTGGGTGGATGCGTATTCAAAGAGCAAGGATAGAACAATAGTTTCTAAAAAAGTTATACAAACTTATACATTTAGAGCAAGTTTTAACTTTAAACAACTTTTTTGGTTTGTATTGTGTAAC
>CALISX010000516.1 GCA_938041725.1 uncultured Lachnoanaerobaculum sp. | reverse complement strand
CATCTGCATCCTCAGAGGGAGGAGTCAGTTTCTTCCAGCCCACGGCCATGGATCCGTCACTGTTGAGATAATACCCATTATCCAGCACCCAGCCAGTGAGCATATGTCCCTCATCATTAAAGTAATAGCTCTTATCTCCCACCTTTTTCCAATCACTCTGTACTATCTTTCCATTGTCCTGGAAATAAGCCCAGTAGGTTGTACGTCCGGTGGTAAATTGCTTCCAGCCAGTGACAATCAGTCCCTGGCCGTCCACATAGTATTGGTTATCATCCACCCAGGCATTCATCGCCATATTCCCCTGGCTGTCCAAGTATCTCCACCGGTTGTCTGCTCCCCTGCGCCAGGCATTGGTTATACGGTTCTGATTATCATCCAGATATACCCAGCCCGAGGACGTTTGAGACCACCCCGCTGCATAGGAGGAAAGGGGAGAGATACCCGCCAAGCTTAATGCAAAGATAGATATCCCGATCGCTTTCTTTATCATTTTATACCTCATTTCGAAATCACGCCTGCAATAGTAACCTTAGTAAACTTCCATGCCGGAGGCCCCACGCCGCCATACATATAAGTCTAGGCGTCACTTCGCTGCAAAGCAGCTTTCGTGCCGCTAACAGGTATGCGCTGGCTTCTATCTACCATCATAACCAAAATACAGACTTATTTCAATAAAATACTTCTGTCTTTTTTCTGATATTGCAAGTTTTGGATAATCCAAAGAAAAATAACCGCCTGATTACAGGCGGCTGCATTATTTAAAAAAGACCCCTGTTTCCAGGGGCCTCTTCTTGCTATCACTCCATTGATACTTATTTACCACTCTACTCTAATCAGGGCTTAGCGGGGTTAGTGGGGTTAGTGGGGTTGGCGGGCTTAGCGGGCTTGCTGCCAACATTCTGCTCTTTCAGGATATTGCTGCCCTTAACGTCCTTTCCAGCATTGAACTGATCCCAAAGGAAGTCGATCTTTACAGTAGCTTCCTGGTTCTGAGAAGCCTTGTCGTCATTCTCCTTAAGGTTAGCAGTGCTTCCAGTGGTGTAAACACCCTCAGCATCAGGATCCATAGCTACACCAATGAACAGATCCAGTCTGTTGTCAGTGGAGGGGCTGGTAAGAACGGTTGCATTCTCAATGGCGTTCTTGATGGTATCCTCCGGAATGTTACGCAGTACAGAAAGTCTTACGAAATCAACACCACCAACGGTAAAGTACTGATCCTCGCTCAATCCAAGGCTTGCAGCCAGCTTGAATACATTGTTATCGTTGATGCTCTTATCAGGTACATACTGCTCCTGATGAGTGTACAGAGCGATACCTAACATATCATCAGCCTTCAGCTGCTCTTCAGCAGAAATTTCAAACTTAATGTTGCTCAGCTTAGAAGCCAAGGTTCCAACATTCAGAACATCGGTACGGAAAGCCTGTGCATAACCGGGATATACATTCTTGATATCCAGCTTGATCTGATCGCTTCCTACAACCTTTGCTGTGGTGTAAGGTCCAACATTTCTCTTGATAGCTTCAGCATTCTCCAGCTTTGCATCAAACTCTACATTGTTGTACTTCTTGGATCTTGCATAATACTCGTCAATGCTTCCAGCCTTTGCAATGGCATTGTAATCATCGGTACCTCTTCTAAAGAAGTCACTGGGAAGGTATCCCTTTTCGCCGATACCATCTACGATGGACCAGTTACAACGTGTACCCTCATTGCTATACTGTGCATACAGTCCCAGATCTGCAAACTGCATGTTCAGATCACCGGTGGTTGCCTTTGCCTTTACGCTAAGGGAATCCGTCCAATATGCATAGCCAGTACCTGTCAGAATCAATGCCAAAGCAAGGACTCCACCTACGATTGTTTTCTTGTTACCTTTTCTCATACGAACCTCCTAAATGAAACTCTTTGAAGCGCTTAGCGCTTGTTCTTGTTGACAGTTATAATTCTAATACAATCCCCTTTAAAAAACATCACTCCAAAGTGTATCTTCACTACCACTTTGGTTTATACTGTATAAGTCCCCGACCGGCGGAAATGTAGATGGGCATGCTTGCATGCA
>CALISX010000515.1 GCA_938041725.1 uncultured Lachnoanaerobaculum sp. | reverse complement strand
AAAACAGAATGGAATACAGACCGATAATCAAAATAAATAATAACAATAACCATCTAACTATTTCGTCTGTTACCGGATCATCTGAGGGCAAGGCTTGGCCTAATCCCCAAAACATAAAAAAACCGACAGCTATGTATAAAATACCGCCAAACAAATATACTATTCCGGGTCTTACTACTATTTTTTTATCATTCAATTTCATTTCCTCACTATCCTAATCTCTTTTGGTAGTGTCAAAAAACGACGGGTTTTTCAAGGTTTTATCAAGTTTTCTAGGCATCATGTTTTTTGTTAATGACTACACTTTGTACCAAATAATTCAAGGTATTGTAATTCAAGGCAATGTATAATATTCAAATCGTAGTTAATTAAGGGAATCAGATTACTGATTGGGGTACATTATTTAACAAAAGGGTGTGCAGATCAATTCACACACCCGATAATTGAAGCTAAAAACTTTATATTTATTCATGTTAGATTACTTTTATTAAAATACTGTTGTTCTTCAATACACATATGTAAATCATCCAAAAGCATATCTTCATTTTTTATTGCGGACAAACAGTCCTTTTAATTCACTTAATAAACTTGTTTTCTTCGGTATTTGCGTTGATGCATCGCTAACCAATGAATCAATATATAATTTAGATTGCTTATCAGCAAAGAACTCATACGCTGACTTAAGTTGTTCTCTTTTTTCCAAGTCCTCTGCTTCATTTATAAGGTCAACATATTTATCTGTCAATTTTTCTATGTACTTAAGAACGGATTTTCTTTCCTCGCTCTTTAATGTCTGATTTCCTATATACGCATTTAATTCCGCATAGTACATATTTGCTTGTGTATTAAAATATTCTATAGTAACTCTACCTGTTTCTGATATCAATTGTGTACCTAAAGATATCATTTCCGTACAAATCTGTTGTGACAGTTCCGGGGAGAATTCAATGATTCTATCTCCCTTACTAACACTCATGCCACGATTATAATTATCAATCACTTGAACCTCGTTGTCTTTTCCCATAATTATACACCTCTACAATCTTTTTCTTAAAATACCTTTTTCTTTTTTTACATTCTTTTTTCTCAAAATCTCCAATTTATCCCTTGATGTATCATATCCTGATGTATCAAGTCCAGCAGATTTCGCCTTTGCTCTAATCATATCAAGAGAATTCTTCTCATCAAATATACTCATATTATTGTTAAGTGCATCATTTTTATCATTCAATTTATTATTGATTTTATTTAATTGCATCTCTTTGCTTTCCAATTGTGATGCATCTATTCCTAGCAATGCATCTTTCAAATAGAACATTTCTAATGCAGAATAATTAAAACCCAGTCTTTTCCAATTAGGTTCTTTTTTCTTTCTTATCTTTGTAAAAAAACCCAAACCATTTCTTGTATTATACCCTTCTATATCTTCTGCATATGAATCATAAGAATATCTTCCCTCTCTAACCTTTGCATTAATCCTATCACGGTATGGACTAGCTATAGCACAATTAATAATACCTCCCAAGTTCCACATCATATAAATAACTGTAACCAAAAACACAGGTATTATTATGTACCACTTTGTCAAATATCCATTTAGACCTTCATATATAGTCATTCCTAGATAAATTATTGTCACTACTATTCTACAATACAATTTCCACCTAAAAAAGATAATCAACCAAAAAAATACAAACATTATAGATTGAATCGTAAAAAACATGATTCCAGTAGTCCTTGCTATAGAATGATCCCATAGAAAATAGTACAGTGATACTGAAATAGCCACACAAATCACATACGACAACAGCCACATCCTTTTGCTTTCAAGAAGCAATCCCATAACATCCCCCCTCTTTTATATTATATATTTTGGAAAAGGTCATCAATCTCTCTAATCTCCTTTTGCAATCTATTTGATATTTCTGTTTTAATAAATTCTTCCTTTATCTTTGTAATAAATCGAATATCTGTAAACAAATGTGTGACCGTATTTAACAAACTTCCAATATCAAGATTTTTAGGATTACTAGTAATGATAGTATTTATTATTGTACTTGTTGAAGCTATCGCGTTGGATATCAATAAAATTTTTCTAGTTCTTACTTCAAATAACTCCTTATCTTCATTGTCTTTACAAAACAATCCATGCACAAGAGTGATAATAATATCAAACAACTTTGAAACAACAAAGGATGCACTAATTATTTTTGCATCTCTTGCTAAGCATAATGCATCATAATTTTCACTGTATAACTTACTAGCAAAATTTTCATTTATACTAGAAAGCAATGGGACAGGTAGACCTAGCTTTGTAAATTCATCAGATTTTAAATGTTGTGCTTGTGCAAATAAAGCTGCTGGAAGATTTAAATAATCAGTACGCACATTCTCATAACACTCTTTAAACATCTGCCCAATAAATACAACTTCCGGCGTGATAACCATCTTCTTTGCACCTGTAATAGAATCCAATCTCGATATGCGATTTGTATGAAAATTATTAAAGGTTATACAATCTGTCAGAATATTCGCTGTTCCAAAAACCCATCCTAATATAGGGTCATGGCCTAAAGTATACATACGATGATATTTTCCACCCATATTAATACCTAAATCAGATGACCCTCTAGTAATATCATACGGAACGGTTTGGTATAGGATGTTAATCCAATTACCTGTACCATGGTTTTCTAAGTGTTTATCTCTAAATTTATCATTTGCTTCCCTATGTGCCTTTTCAATAGATTTATCATTGTGATCAAGGCGTTTGTCCTTGTCAAAACTCTTCCCATAATCGAATTTCTCTGCTACATATGGAAATATTAATGATTTTGCAACTTGAAGAGCCGTTGCTATACCAAGAAAAGATAAATCAGTCTTATTTACAATACTTGTTTTTCTTGAAAACTGTCTATTTATCTCATCCAACTCAACAAATGTTTCCTTAATTTCTTCTTCTGAAAGAATATCTTCTAATGTAACTACTCTTGGAACATATTTTTCTGCCTCTGTAAGTATTGTTTCCCAGTCTTCAAGTATTGGTCTATATTCTAGTTTTCTGTCCTTTTCCTTATTTTCAATCTGGTTAGATAAGTCTTTTACTTCTTTATCTTTTTTCAAAGATTGTAGCAAAGTCATAGATGAAGAGATACTGTCATCAGCTGAATTTCGTGTTTTTCTTAAATCTGAATCCGATAACAATTCCATAGAAATGTCTTGATTCATTTTGAGTACCTTATTTATTTGAAGTTCTTCATCTGTATATCTAAACTTACTCATCCAAACACCTCTCCTTTATTTATACTTTTCTAACTCTTTCTGAAGTTCCAGAATTGCCTCTTGAAGAAGTTGATTAATTCCAATTAAATACTCTATTCTTTCCTTATCAGCATTTGACTCTTCTTTCAAGGCCTTAATAATAGCATTTTGTTTTGCTATAGCTTCCTTATATGCAAGTTCTTTTGCCCTAAGCATCTTTTCTTCTTCAGATTTTTTCTTAATAAATGATCCCAAAAAACTAGCTGTAATGCTAACTACTAATATTGGAGCTAATGGTGTAAGCATTCCCACAGTTGCTATTTCTCCTGCTGCAATACCTATTTTAATCTGTTTTGCAATCTTAGAGTCCTCTGTCGTTCTTGTTGTATCCTTCAATGCCAGATTTGCTTCATAAATGAAACTATATACTTCTTTTAAATCACTTTCTGTTTTATAATTCATGTATTTCCCCTCTAAGCTGCAATTCCTAAATCGTGTTGTAAATCTTTAATTGCAGATTGCAACAAAACATTAAGCCCGTTTAAATATTCAATTCTTTTTTTATCAGCATTACGTTCTTCTTTAAGAGCCTTAATAATTGCTGTCTGTTTTGCAAGAGCGTTTTTATAAATCAACTCTTTTGCTTCTCGCAATTTTTTGTTTTTAATGTGTGACGCAACTCCAATACCAGCTCCACCAAGAATAACGGCCGGAGCCGCCAATACAGCAATACCAGCTGCCATACCACCACCTATTAATCCACCAGCTGCAGCCAACCCGCTAGTTATGCCTGCTGCACTCAATCCGGCAACCGAGCCACCCAAATACAATCCTACAAATCCAATTCCTGCGCCTACTCCCACACCTACTGCACCTGCTACAGCCTCACCAATAGGTGAATCTTCCATTCTTCTAGATTTATCTTTTAAGGCTTTATCAGTATCATCTATTACAGCTTGTACAATTTTTAATGCGTCTTGGCTCTGAAACTTCATATTTTTTTTGCTTGTAACATACTCTCCCATACTACAACTTCCTATAAAATCCTATCATTTTTTCTCCAATTCTTATATTGTCCTATAGTTTCACTCCAGTACTTAATACATCTTTAGGAATAACCCATACATTTCCAAACTTAGCAACACCTGGTATCTTATCTGCGACACATAGATTTTGAATCTGCCTTGGAGTTAATTCCCATTTTTTGCTATTTCTTGTATCATTTTATATCCTTCTAACATAAAAAATATGTCATTAAAACAAAAACACATTGCTAATAAGAGCAATGTTAAGGGTGCCACTGGCTATCATACTTCGTTTTAGATCCTATAGTCTTACCGTCACAGCCTTTCGACTGTTACTGTCATATTTACTATTTAACGATTGTACTTCTTAAATACCTAATTTGTCAATAATCAAAGCCCCAAAATCCTAAGATTTAGGTGCTGCTGAAAGACTTATTGTATTTGTCCGAAAGTTTCATCTCTTTTCTTATCCCTTCTAGCGTCTGAATCTTACGAAGTTAGTTCTCTATATCCTAAAGACTAACATGTGAGTAAACATTAAGGATTGCAACAATTTCGGAATGTACAATCAAGTACTGTAATGTTTTAGGCTTAATTTCGGCTTTCACTTCATTTGAACAGTATGTATGACGCATACTTGCGGTGTGATATAAAGCATTTGAACTGTATGAATTTCATTATATTTTATGCTCTAGTGTAGTGTATCATTGATATTTAGCATATCTACTACTTCAGCTAAGAAGTAGTAGATTCAATTAACGGATACAGTGATATCATTTTTTCTCGTGCATTTCCGGTTTTGAAATGCCATTGTATCTTGGCTGTATTCCGATTGCGATGTTCTGCCCATGCTGAAAGTTCACACTTAAGTTTTTCAATGCTCACTATTCTACGTGAAAGGCATTGACGTGTCATTACATTAAGTTCAATTTCTGCTATATTAAGCCAACTTCCATGTTTGGGAGTATAGTGGATTTCCAGCCGTTTTATAATCCTCCGTGCCTCTTGTAGCGTAAATGCCTTATAAAGAGAAGCCGGTTTGTGTGTGTTAAGATTATCCGTTACTAAAATGATTTTCTTTACGTTAGGAAATACTACATCAGACAGATATTTGATTTCCATCGCCCAATCAATTGCAGTACGATGCTCACGAACACTTACATAGCGTTTCCCTCCAAGTGGTTCAACAAAAATAAAAATGTTGCAAGTTCCATTTCTCTTATACTCAGAATCAATTTTCTGATTATTACAGGGACGTGCAGGCAAAGGTTCCCTTACATTATCCAAGAGTATGAACTTGATTCTTATGCAAGTATTTGTATTGCAGCTCATTCATATGTTAGGGATTTTGAGTATGCTGTAATATCTGATGCTTCTATATCCATACAACAATACGATTCCATTGATTCTGATCACAGTTATCCCAAGGGAGATGTATACACAGGAATGCAGTACATTGCCTGTATACCGGATAACGAAGTGTACAGATATGTTATTAAAAAAGATATTCCTGCAAAGCTTATAGGAATTCAACTTATGCCGGAATATTATGAGACCTATCTGAAAAAAGAAGGGGGGATCCAGGGGCTGGATTTAAAAGAAGAACTGAAAGCGTTTCCCCATGGTTTTTTTATCCCTGAAATAGCCTCTGTATTTAGCCAGATTCGTAATTTTCGTGGAAGCAGGTTTAGCACAAAGCTGTTTTTCAAAAGTAAAATAGATGAGCTGACGGCTGTTATACTGCAAAAAGCAGAGGAATTACGCAGTTTCAATGCACGGGTGTCTCCAGCCGACCGATATGCTGTTATGGAAATTATGGAATATTTGATACAGAATATTTCTAAGAATATCTCCCTGGCGGATTTGGCAGCAGAGGCCTATATGAGCGTTTCCAAGTTTAAATATGTATTTAAAACAGTGACTGGACAATCTTTCTCAGAATATGTACTGCAGAAAAGAATGGAGTACGCCTGTGAGCTGTTGATACACAGTCATTTATATATAGCAGAGATTGCCTATCTTGTAGGATATAAAACAGCAGGAAGCTTCTCCACCCAGTTTAAAAGAACCATGGGCATGCTGCCTTTGGACTATCGACTGCATAGAATTGGAGGGGCTTCGAAGCAGGAGTCTTGTATGTCCGGTTGTTTGGATCTTTCCCATAAGCCTTTACCTTGACAATCTTTATATTTTAGGTTTAAATTAATCTTGTTCCCATAGGAAGTGGGAGGTGTGCAGATTGTGAGGACGACGGTGGCAGCTCTGGATAGCCGGGGCTGTCTTTTCTTTTGAGGTGAATAAAAAATGGAATTAGAGGATTTTTTTAGGGAATATCCCAGAGTGGCAGTGGCTTTTTCCGGAGGGTGCGACTCCGCCTTTTTATTATATGTTGCAAAGAAATATGCCAGAGAGGTACAGGCCTATTATGTGAAATCCTTGTTTCAACCCCGGTTTGAACTGGAGGATGCCAGAAAGCTGGCAAAGGAGCTGGGGGTGGACATGAAGGAGATTCCTCTGGATGTTTTGGAGGATGCTTTGGTAGCGGGAAATCCCCAAAACCGGTGCTATTATTGTAAAAAATATATTTTTTCTGCCATTGTGAAGGCAGCAGCAGAGGATGGCTTTACCATTTTGCTGGACGGTACCAATGCCTCCGATGAGGAGGGGGACAGGCCTGGGATGCAGGCTCTTCGGGAGCTTTCTGTTTTATCCCCTTTGCGGCTTTGCGGTCTGACAAAGGAGGAGATTCGGGGGCGTTCCAGGGAAGCAGGACTTTTCACCTGGAATAAGCCGGCCTACGCCTGTTTGGCCACCCGGATTCCCACAGGGCAGAAAATAGATGCTGCACTTTTGGAAAGAACCGAAAGGGCGGAAAGTTTTTTATTCTCCCTGGGTTTTGAGGATTTCAGGGTGCGGATGCAAGGAGACGGGGCCAAGCTTCAGATTCGGGAAAGCCAGATGCCGCTGCTGCTGCAGCATCGAAAGGACATACTGGAGGCATTCAAGCCAGACTATCAGGAGGTATATTTGGATTTGGAGGTGAGAGATGAACAGTGACATCCAAAGGATATTACAGGGGGTCAAGGAAGGGGCGCTTTCCGTGGAGGAGGCCATGCTGCAATTAAAGCTTTCCCCCTTTGAGGACATTGGCTATGCCAAGGTGGACCTGCATAGAAGGGCCCGGCAGGGAACCGGGGAGGTCATATACGGTGCAGGAAAAACACCGGAACAGATGAAGGGGATTATTCAGGCCCTGCAGGAGGGGGGACAGAAGCGGATTTTACTTACCAGACTGGGAGAGGAGGCAGCAGGGGAGATCTCTCAGGAAGTCAAAATAGAATATTTTTCCCAGGCCAAGATTGGGGTGGTGGGGGGATTTCCAGAGCCAGATGGACTGGGAACGGTTCTGGTGGCCACAGGAGGCACCAGTGATATTCCTGTAGCGGAGGAAGCAGCTCTTACAGCAGAATTTCTAGGAAATAAAGTGGAACGGCTGTATGATGTGGGAGTGGCAGGCCTCCATCGGCTTTTATCCCATATGGATCAGATTATGCAGGCCCAGGTGATCATTGCCATCGCAGGTATGGAAGGAGCTCTGGCCAGTGTGATCGGAGGATTGGCGGACTGCCCGGTGATTGCAGTTCCCACCAGTGTGGGCTACGGAACCTCCTTTCACGGCTTATCCGCCCTTTTGTCCATGTTGAATTCCTGTGCCAGCGGAGTGGCGGTGGTGAATATTGACAATGGCTTTGGAGCAGGATATATGGCAAATATGATCAATCACCGGGAAAGGATTCAATAGAACCAGATAGGAAACAGAGGAAAGCCGGGACAGAGCAAAAAGATCGGGTTCTGGCATAGAATATAAAACAGAGGGGATGAAAAACATGAAGGTATTATATTTGGACTGCAGTATGGGAGCAGCAGGGGATATGCTCTGTGCAGCATTGTATGAGCTTTTGGAGAACACAGAGAAGGAAGCGTTTTTGCAGCAGATGAATGCCCTGCTGCCCCAGGTAAAGGTGCAGGCAGAGAAGAGGGAAAAATGCGGCATTGTGGGAACCCATATGCAGGTTTTGATTCATGGAGAGGAGGAGGCCAGCCATGACCACCTCCATGGGGAAAATCATCACCATCATGGGGATCCCCATGGTCATCATCACCACCCGGAGGATTCCCATGGCCATCACCATGGAGAGGAGGAGCATCATCACGGGCATGACCATTTGGGGGAAGGCCAGCCTCATCACCACCATCATACAGGGATGAAGGAGATTGCAGGGAAGGTGGCATCCTTTCCTCTCCCTGAGAGGG
>CALISX010000514.1 GCA_938041725.1 uncultured Lachnoanaerobaculum sp. | reverse complement strand
TTAATATTAATTGGCAAAGCTACACAGGATTGGAAAATACAGTCTTTGGAGTCCATTATATAAAGGCAAAAGAACGGTGATCTCCGGTGCCGTACTGGAAAATCTGGTTTGCAGATAAAACTTTTCCCTGTAAAACAAAGCATTTTTATAAATGGCCTCTGCCTTTTGCTGATCATAGTTTTTGCAGTTCCAGGACAGGCTGTCATGGGCTTCCTTGAACCGGCGATGCAGGGTTTTAAACAAATACCCCAGCTCTTTTCGATCTATTCCCTTTTTGTATCTGGTATACAATATATCTTTTAACAACACATCCAGTCTGGCAAGCCCTTCCAGCACCGCCTTGCCTTCCATTCCTTTCAGGGAATAGTGTACCGACAGCAGATCCACTTCGTCTTTGGTAAAGTCCATTTCCAGAAGGCGGAACTGCTCTCCCATGAC
Source organism: uncultured Lachnoanaerobaculum sp. (assembly GCA_938041725.1). Taxonomy (GTDB): domain Bacteria; phylum Bacillota; class Clostridia; order Lachnospirales; family Lachnospiraceae; genus Lachnoanaerobaculum. The sequence goes on along the minus strand of CALISX010000514.1, from coordinate 5,357 downwards.
ATTGCTGTAGATTTTAAATCCAATGTCATTGTTTAAATAGGTCGCATTGGTTCCATACAGTCTATAACGAAACAACACTTCCTCTAAATTGGCAATTTCTCCATGCTGTATAATTCTGGTGAAAAAGTCATAGTCCTCAGAGGCTCTGTATTCTGGATTGTAAAACACGCCATACTGATCCACTACTTCTCTTCGAAACATGATGGTAGGATGCACACAGGGTGTGTAAAAGAGGATGTCCTGTCGGATCTGCCCAGGGTCGGTTTCCAGTATCCAATCCCACCGGCTGGAGCCAAATACCTCCACCTGCAGTCCGCAAAGTAAAATATCCGGATTTTCCTCCAAAAATAAAACCTGTTTTTCCAACCGTCTGGGGAGGGAAATATCGTCTGCGTCCATTCTGGCGATGTATTTACCCTTGGCCTGGCGCAACCCTTCGTTTAGGGACTCTGCTATCCCAAGTCTTTGGGTATTCTGGATCAGGCGAATTCTCTTGTCCAAAGCCTCGTAACGTTTAATGATTCTGGTTCCTTCCTCACTGGAACCAAATTCATTCACCACCAATAACTCCCAGTTTTGATGGGTTTGATGAATGATACTTAAAACCGCCTCATCCATATATGTTTCAGAATTGTAGACCGGCATTACAATGGACACCAATGTTTCCTGTGACTCCATATTTCCCTCCTAATGAATTCCCAAAAATATTCTCCTAATATAACGGACTATGTTTAAAATTCTGGCTGTATTTCTCATACCCAGACAGCAAACCAGCTTGAACTTTTTATTTTTCTGCATCAAGGGATAAAATATATGCAGTTTATCATTTATTAATCTGCTTCCCTCGTTTCTTTCCATCCTATCCACATCATAAATCATAACAAAGGATAGAATATACTGCAGGGTAAGTCTGGCTAATAATTGATTTTGATATGGGTACCCTTTGCTTTTTTCAACGTTTCCAACGGATACCTCCAATATGTGCATCAAATCCCTGATGTGCTTTAATGTAACGGCACTGGCCAAGGATCCCTTCCGTCCTATACGATAACAATAATAGGGCGTATGGGAAAAAAGGATCTTCTCTGTCAGCAGCAACGCCCGGGTAGAAAATTCTATATCCTCACTGTAAACCCCCTCCATAAATAAGAGAGAGCAGTCCAGCAAAAAATCTCTCCGAAAAATATACTGCCAGATATTCCAGTAATTTCTCCTTCTATCCAGAAACCGCCCCAAATACCCCTTATCTTGAAAGGGTATATTCTCTTCGATGGAGTCCTGAACAGAGATCGTCTCCCCACGCTCTCCAATAATACGATAATCCGAAATAATAATATCCGGTTTCTCTCCCTGTTCTGCCAGCAGGCAAATCTTAGCAGAGAACAGTTCTCCTTGAATCACATCATCGCTGTCAAAAAACGCAATGTACTGACCTCTGGCGTGCTGCAGCCCATAGTTTCGGGCATTGGATAGTCCATCTCCCTGCTGGTAAAGAATTCTAAGGCAATCCGGATGTTTTTTCACATAGGATTCTGCAATGGACAAGCTTTGATCCTGGGAAGCACGTACCACAAAAATCAGCTCATAGGAAAAGCCGGAACAGTCCAGAACCGATTCCACAAAGTCCGCTAAATATTCCTCCACATTATAAACCGGGACAATAATACTGAGCAATCTCTCAGCTTTCCTCGCCATGTTCAAAAAGCTCCTTTGTTTTCTTGACAACCTTCTTCACTTTCTTTAGAAATCCTTTGTTGTCCTTCCAGAAGTAATAAAAACGGTTTAATGTCAAATTGGAATATTTCATTTTAAAGATGGAGTTTATATCATTATTTACCACATCCACCATCCGGTTAAAGGGTTCTCCTGCATAGGCCCAGGCCCATTTGGCTCGGATGGCCCGAAGCAGCGCATGCTCTTCAAAAAACTTTACAGCCTGGTTGGCCTCATAAATTTGAATCAGGGTTTCCTTCAGCTCTTCATAGGCGGCTGCCCGTTTTTCCCGATCCTTGATTCCGGCAAAGTCATTGCGCCAGTTGTTAAAAAGATAATACCGCTTTGGGTCCAGTTCTAAATCCAGAGTCCGCTTCAAAGTCCTGGCCACCAGCATGCCGCTTTCCAAATGCAGCCGATCCTTTTTTGCTGCAGTGATATTGTCCTCCCCCACCCGGTATTCCCCCAGCACCTGGGGAAGATTTACAATGTCCCCATGGGAGATGACCCGGCTCCAAAGCTCAAAGTCCTCCGCCATAAAGTGATTGTCATAGAAGAGGTTGTTTTCCAAAAATGTTTTTTTGCGCAGCATCAAAGTAGAATGACACAGGTCGCAGAAAAAAAGCATATTCGCTTTACACTGCTCCTGATCTGTGGGTGGCTTGTGAATCCAGTCAATTTCCGCTCCAAAATGATGCTGGTAGCTTCCCAAAACCGCCGTATTCGGATGGGCCTCCATATAGGCCACCTCCTTTTCAAAGCGCTCCGGATGAGCCAGATCATCCGCATCCATTCTGGCAATATATTCTCCCCGGGCCATTTTCATGCCCGCATTTAAAGATTCCGCCAAACCCAGTCTTGTGGTATTTTGCACCACTTGAATTCTGGGATCTCTTCTGGCATAGGAACGAAGGATCTTGGTGCAGGCCTTGTGGGATCCGAACTCATTTAAAATCAGCATATCCCAGTGGGTAAAGGTTTGGGCCTGTATGCTGTCCAAGCACTGGGCAATATACTTCTCGCTGTTATATACCGGGAGAAGAACCGTAACCTTTGCAGCATTTTCCATTTTAATCTCCTCTCATATATGCCTCATAGGCATCGCACAGTTCCTGGGTTTCTCCATATCCCCGCATCTGTCCCCTTTCCAGCCACAATACCTTGGTGCACATTTCCCGGATCTGGTCAATGGCATGGGATACCAAAATCGTGGTAACCCCGCTGTCAAACAGCTCCTTCATCCTTTGTTCGCTTTTGGCCCGGAAGGAAATATCTCCTACAGAAAGCACTTCGTCTAAAATCAAAATATCCGGCTTTACAAAGGAAGCCAAAGAAAAGGCAATCTTTGATTTCATACCGGAGGAGAGCTTTCGAAAGGCCACATCTTCAAAATCCCGTATTTCAGCAAAGTCAATAATCTCATCGTATTTGTCATTGATGAACTGCTTGGTATAGCCCAAAAGCGCCCCCCGCAAATATACATTTTCCTTGACGGTCATTTCATCATCAAAACCAGCGGTCAGCTCCAGCAAAGGGGCCACCACCCCATTCACCCGAACCTGCCCTTCGGAAGCAGGCATAATATTGGATAAAACCTTTAAAATAGTGGATTTTCCGGATCCGTTGGAGCCGATAATCCCCAAAAGCTCCCCCTTTTTTACATGGAAGGTAATGTCATTCAATGCCTTGAATTCCTTGGTAATCACCTCTCCCCGCATTTTTCGGATAAAAAACTCCTTCAAAGACAGCTCTTTAATGTCTCCCAGAATATAGGTTACGGAAACATGGTCCACTTCAATCATGTTCATGGCTGCCTCCTCTCTTAAATATAATACAGGAACATGTAATTATACCGTTTGTACATCCACATTCCGATACGCAAAACCACCAAAGCATACAAAATACAGTACAGATGATAACTCAGGGAAGGAACATGGGCATGGAGCACAATTTCCCGCATATAATTAATGTATACAAATACCGGGTTGGCATAGATCAGCTTTGCCACAACACTGCCTTCAAAAATTTTCACATCATAGAAGATAGCGGTAAAATACATTAAAGCCAGGGTAAAGATATCATATAAATACTGGATATCCTTAAAAAACACAAACAGTGCAGACAGGATCAATCCTGTACCGATAATCAAAGTAAACAGACATCCAATGGGAAAAACCAGCAGAAGAAATTTCCAGGTAAAGGGAATCCCATAGGCCGCCACAAAGATAAAAAATATCACCAGTGTCAGCAAAAAATTAATAGAGGCTGCCATCACCTTGGACACCAAAAACAGATATTTGGGGGCATTTACCTTGGTGATAATCCCTGCATTGGCGGTAATGGACTGCATTCCATTGTCTGTAGCCTCCCTAAAATAGTTAAACATCAGCTGACCGGCAAACATATAGATGGTATAGTGCTCCATGGTATCCCCGAACACCCGGTCAAATACAAAGGACATCACAATCAGCTGAAACAAAGGAGCGATCATGCTCCATAAAATTCCCAGGATACTTCGTTTATACCGTTTATTAAAATCCCGTTTTACCAGCTCGGTAAACATGAATTGATATTGTTCAATTTTTTTCTTAATAATACCCATACAACTCCTGTTACTCCTAGGATACCTTCACTAATTTCTTCAATCCCGGGATCTTTGACACCGGCCAGAGGAAGAGTATTGTCAGAACAAAGTATATTCCCACAAAAATCAGGCACTCCCATACAGAATTTTCCAGGTTCAGATGCCTTCCCCAAATATATAAGTCATTTCCAAAAATCCACATGGCCAAAACGTGGGCAAAATAAATCCCCAAAGAGATCTCTGAAATCCTGGTAATCATGGTTTTTGCCATGGACTTCCTGTCTGATCCCTTCAATCTGCACATCAAAAGCATCACACCGGCAGCATAGAGTACATTGCTCACCTGCAGCTCGTCAAAAAAGGTATGCTGGGAGGCCCCCGTTCTGCGGGAAACAAAGAAGGACAGTCCCACAGTGATACAATATCCTCCCACCATAGCAGCTGCTCCCATCCAGCCCTTCCATTTATCCTGATGGTCATAAATGATTTTTCCCAGAAACATAACAGCCATATACCCTGTATTCAAATAAATAAAGTAGGGCTGAATCAAAAATTGTGCATCCAGAGAAAAATAGCCGATGATCCCGTCAATGATGCTGGGAGCCGCTAAGGCAATGCCCACAAAATAAAGTCTCTGCTTTTCATCCAATGCCCGGTACAATGCGCTGAGAATGGGGGAAAACAAATAAATCCATACCAGCAGATAGCCGTACCAAAGATGGCCGCTGGGGCCTCTCTTAAACAGCAGCATCCAGGTATCCTGCAGTACATCTCCCTCTCCCCATAAAAGCTTTCGTATGATAATGTAGGAAAAGCTCCAAAACAGCAGAGCCACGCCGGCAAATACTGCCTTTCGAGCTGCTTTTTTTACACTGATATCCTTTCCCAGCACCAAAGCCCCTGTAATCATCAAAAAAGAGGGCACTGCAAAACGGGTAAAGGCATTTAGCAACAATCCTGTTTTCCAGGTAAAGCTTCCCAGTGTATGGTTATTGTATACCCCGCTGGAGGCATGAATAACCACAATCATCAGGGCCGAAATAATTTTCAGGACATCCAA
>CALISX010000513.1 GCA_938041725.1 uncultured Lachnoanaerobaculum sp. | reverse complement strand
ATTCGATTTTTATAAAATCCGCCATGCATCTGTGCCAGTTTTTCACATAGCACCAGCATCTCCTCGGCACGCAAGGGATCCAGCCGAATCACCGGGGCCAAAAGATCCCTGGTGCCTGGGGCCGAAAACCGTCCCTCTGTCAGCCGGGAGCGCAGGGCCTCATAGCTGTAGATCCCCCGCCGTTTGTCCTCCAGGGCCTCCCTCTTGGTGCTGTATTCCCCTCGAAACCACCGCACCACCTTCCCCTTGGTGGCTTCATCCCCTTGGATATAGGCATGATAGTAGTCGGATAAAAGCCTGGCAAAGGAAAATCCATGAACCATTTCGCTCATGGAGTCGGTAATGGCAAAGATTTTTTGATCTGTCGCCGCCGTCAGAGCCGGATCTTCCGGGGAAAATCCCGTTTCCTGCAGGGTTTGATTTTGTATGTTGTTGATCCAGCGGTCCAGCACCAAGGTAAGGGCCGAGCCCTCCGGCTTGGTTTTGGTGGAAAGATTGCCAATGAGTTCCCGGTAGGTGGCCAGTCCCTTGGAGGCGGCGTTCCGGAGAAAGGTCTGCATCCGCCACAATAAAGCCCCGATCCATCACATAGCTGCGGATGGCTTGCAGTAAAAAGCTTTTGCCGCAGCCATAGCGGCCCACAATAAAGCGAAAAGCAGCGCCTCCTTCAGAGATAATATCCACATCCCGCAGCAGTGCCTGGATCTCATTTTTTCTTCCCACTGTAATATAGGGCAGGCCAATGCGGGGCACCACTCCGCCCTTCAAAGATTGGAGCACCGTCTGGGCAATTCGTTTTGGTACTTTTTGATTTTCTGTGGTCATAGTTTTCCTTTAAACGGGCTGGGATAAATAGGACTTTTTATATTCTCTTAAGCAGCTTTGGCCGCATTTTAAATCACAGTGCTGGACAAGCCTGCCGCTGTATCTGTCTTTCTTGCGGGATAGAAGGGCAATCCAATGGCCTGTTTTCGGATCGCAAAGCAAGGACAAAAAAGAGGAATTGTTCCAACCAGGCTGTTCCTCTATCTGGTATTTTTTTCTGGCATAGGCTGTCAGTTCCGCCAGTTCCATAGGTACCTCCTTACAAATATTTGCTAGCAGCACCATCATAGGCAAAGATAGGGGGAAAAGCAAGGATTTTAGCTGAGATCCTTATGTTCATAGATTTTTACGGAGACAAACCAGGAGCCTGGAAGGAAGAGGATACAGCAGATCCCAATCCCTGCCACAAGAACCGGGCCTTTCCTCTGCAGCAGGGCGGGCAGGCCGTTTTGGGAATTCATGATGGAATACAGGCTGCCAAAGATCACCCCCATTACAATCAGCCGTATTACAGGGGCTTTTTGGGAGCCGAACTTCAGGGTGAGAGGAAAGGTGATGCCAATGGTAACAAAGGACAGCAGGGCCATGGCGGTCATTACCGACAGGGTCAGACCCGGGTTTATATCTGAACGCACAAGCATTGCTGCCAGATGCAAAATCCCATAAAGCAAAATGGCTGCTGTTATCATGCCGCAGCTTACGATATAGTAGGCGGTTACCACGGTTTTCCTGGTGACAGGCAGGATCTCGCAGTACTGGCTCCATTTGGTGATCTCGTCTATCTGCAGGGTGCTAAAAGCAATGGCGCTGAGCATCATCACTCCATAGACGGACCAGTAGGCACCGTCTGGCTGCAAGGCTCCAATGACCAGTACTCCCAGACTGCACAAAAGCAGATATCTGCTTTGCCCCAGGATGGTCATCCAATTTTTATATACCAGTCCTTTCATCCTTTCCTCCCTTCACCATCATAATAAACAGTTCCTCCAGACTAAGGGGCTGTACCCTTAGGTCAGGGGATAAAGATTCTCTTTTGACCAGATATTCCACTCCCTGCTTGGTTTTTCTCTGGCGAAGGATGGCTTCATAGGGAAGCACCAGAGGTTCGCCGGAAGGAGCAAGGATTTTGCCATATTGGTGCAGGGTGCGTTTGTCCTCCATCAGCAGAAGCCGTCCTTCATGCAAAAAGGCAATCCTGTCACAGGCCTTTTCTAGATCACTTACAATATGGGAGCTGATTAACACACTGTTTTCTTGGTTTTGTATAAAATCCAGCAGCATATCCAGCACCTCGTCCCGTACAACAGGATCCAGTCCCGAAGTGGCTTCATCTAATATAAGGAGCCTGGGCTCATGGGAAAGGGCACAGGCAATGCCCAGCTTCATTTTATTGCCTCTGGACAGCTCCTTAAACTTTTTTTCGGCCGGGATATGCAGTTCCTTTAAAAGCCGTTGGTATTTTCTGCGGTTCCAGTTATGATAAATCATGCCCAGGGTTTTTTCGATTTCTCTTGCATTCATGGTGTAGGGCAGGAATACCTCATCCAAAACAACCCCCAGCTCCTCCTTGACCTTAGGAGAGACAAGGAGGTTGTCTGTACCCAGTACCCGGCAGCTCCCTCCGTCTGCTTTAACTATTCCC
>CALISX010000512.1 GCA_938041725.1 uncultured Lachnoanaerobaculum sp. | reverse complement strand
GCTTTCTGGCACCTTCCTGTCCCCCAGAGCCTTTTTGTTTACCACAAAGATGGCAGGCACCACCCCCAGAATGGTGTAGTTGCCCCTGGGATCCTTTAAACTAAGGGAGGCATTGTCAAAATCTTTGTTGTATTCTGTTCTGGCAGCGTAAAAGCAGCCCTCCTCCTGGAATTTTCCAAATTTTTCCTTATCAAAGAAAAGCTCAAAACCGGCAGAAAGATACACATCCGAGAGATCCTTCGCATCTCTGGCCTGACTGACCTCCTCCTCAATCTCTGCAATGCCCATGCTGGCGGACTGCAGCCGCACATCCATATTGGCTCTATGCTCTGTCTCCCAGTCCTTCAGGGCATCAATGAACTGCATCCGCACCGGACAGGGCAGCACCCCCTTGATGGAGCCCTCCGCTTCCCGGTACCCCCTTTGGAACACTCCATTGTCGTCATTTTTTTGCTCCTGGCTTCCTGCAATGGCCTCCACCATCTGCAATTCCATGGAGGCCTGGTCAATCCCCTTCATCTTCAGGGCCTGCTCCAGGGAAATCAGCTTTCCCATGGTTTTGCGCATCATATCGTTTTTTAAATTTTCAAAGCCAGCTCCTGCCAGGACCTGAATCAAAACCGGATATTTCTCCGTTACATCATATACCTTATCGGAAAAAGAAAAATAGGAATTCATGGTTCCCTCCTTTATACTGTAAACCCCCATGCCGGGATCGGCACCGCCAGGCGGTTATTTGGTCTTCCTAATTACAGCTTAATTATAAGAAGTTCCTCCTAAGGTTTCAGTAACATACGTTACATTCTTTAGACCTCTTTCACTATTTTCCGGATGACAAAAAGCACCCCTACCATCAGGGCCGCCCCAATGGCCAGGCAGATCCATGGATTTCGAAGGACAGCAGCAATGACATAGCATACCAAGGATACCCCCGCCACCAACAGGGCATAGGGCAGCTGGGTGTTCACATGGTTGATGTGATTGGACTGTGCCCCGGCACTGGCCATAATGGTGGTATCAGAAATGGGGGAGCAGTGGTCTCCGCAAACAGCTCCGGCCATACAGGCGGAAATGGAAATAATCAGCATCTGGGAATGGGAATCTCCAAATACCGACACCACAATGGGAATCAAAATACCAAAGGTTCCCCAGGAGGTTCCTGTGGAAAAGGCCAGGCAAACCGCTACCACAAAAATCACTGCCGGAAGCATCAGCTGTACACCGGAAGCACTGGTTTGCATCAACTGGAAGACAAATTCCTTTGCCCCTAAAATATCGGTGACTGCCTTCAGGGACCAGGCAAAGGTCAGAATCAAAATGGCAGGCACCATGGCCTTAAATCCCTCCGGCAGACAGTCCATGCATTCCGTAAAGGACAGGGATTTGCGCAGGATATAAAACAGTAAAATAAGCAGCAGAGCCACAAAGCTGCCCAGAGACAGTCCCAGGGACGCATCACAGTTGGAAAAGGCCGTTATCACATCGGTGCCGGAAAAAATCCCCCCGGTATAGAGCATCCCGGTGACGCAGCAAAGGATCAGAAGCCCAATGGGGAAAATCATATCTATAACATGGCTTTTTCCCCGGCTGCTCCTTCGGATTTCCTCGAATTTTTCCTCCCCTGTGGTAAATAAATCTCCCTGGAGGGCATTTTTTTCGTGAACCCCCATGGGACCAAAGTCAAAACGCCAAAAGGCGATGACAAGCATCATCACAATGGTTAAAAGGGCGTAATAATTATAGGGAATGGCCTTTACAAATAATGCAAAACCATCCTCCCCCTCCACAAAGCCTGTTACTGCTGCTGCCCAGGAGGAAATGGGAGAGATGATGCAAACCGGGGCTGCAGTGGCGTCAATCAAATAGGCCAGCTTGGCCCGGGAAACCTGATGCTTGTCTGTTACCGGCCGCATCACGCTGCCCACGGTCAGACAGTTAAAATAATCGTCAATAAAAATGAGGCATCCCAACAGTATGGTGGCCAGCTGGGCCCCCAGTCTGGTTTTGATCCGTTTGGAGGCCCAGTTCCCAAAGGCCTCGGAACCGCCGGTTTTATTCATCAAAGCCACAATCATTCCAAGGATAACCAAAAAGATCAAAATCCCCACATTGTAGCGGCTGGAAAGCACCTCCATAATACCGCTGCTGATCACCGTGGTCAGGGTGCCTTCAAACTGTCCTCCCGAGGCCAGCAATCCCCCCACAATAATCCCGATCACCAAAGAGCTGTATACCTCCTTGGTAATCAAAGCCAGCACAATGGCCACCACCGGGGGCACCAAAGACCAGAAGGTGGCATACAAAGCCGGCTGCAAAGCCGGTTCCTCCTGGGCCTGCGCAAAGGCATACAGGGCGCTTCCCCACAAAAAAACCACGGTAAACAGGCTTACAAGCAACAACCATTTTTGATGTTTTTTCATATACGATTTCCTCTCCTTTTTCCTACGTCTGCAGAAGTTTAAAAACT
>CALISX010000511.1 GCA_938041725.1 uncultured Lachnoanaerobaculum sp. | reverse complement strand
GCAGGACAACAGGTATGAGCAAGTAGAGCCGCAGGCTCGGATTGCGAATACCTGTAGCAGCACGCAAGCTGCCTCGCAGCGAAGTGCTGCTGGGACTTATATCTATGGTGGTGCCGGCCCCGGCATGGGGGTTTACTTTATTTTCCTCCTCTTTGTATTCAGAAGGGGATTTTCCATAATGTTTTTTAAAGACTCGGTTAAAATAGCTCACATCCCGAAAGCCCAGCAAATGAGAAATTTCCACTGCCCGCAGCTCTCCTTCACTTAAAAGCCTTCCCGCCTCCTTCATTCGAAGCCCATTGGTATAGACCACAAAGCTTTGCCCCATCTCCCTTTTAAACAGGGCAGAAAAATAGGCGGAATTCATAAACACTACCCCTGCCACCTCCTCCAGGGTAATATCCCGATGATAATTGTCATGGATATAGCACAAAGCCTTTTGAATCGGTTCATTCTTTACCTGGAGATCCGCCGGGAATACAGCTTCCCCCTGGCTTCTAAGCTTCTTTAGCTCTGACTCCATCCGTCTCCAGTGCATCCCCTCCCTTTTTTTCTGTTCCAAAATCCCCTTCACCTTAATCAGCGCCTGCTCCAGCAAAGCCTCGTCCAGGGGTTTGAGCAAATAGGCAGCTGCTCCCTTCCACATGGCCTCCTGGGCATAGGAAAAGTAATCGTAGCCGCTGATAATGATGGACTGGATTTCAGGCAGGATTTGACGGATCCGGCCAATCATCTCCAGCCCCTCCATTCCCGGCATACGGATGTCTGCAAAAAGGATCTGAGGCTTTATTTTTTTGCATAAATCAATGCCTCCCCGGGCATCCTCCGCTTCTCCTGCAATTTCCACCTTCTGCCCGCTCTTTTCCACCAAGTAGCGAATCAAATAACGGATGTCCTCCTCATCATCCACAATAACAGCCTTAAACATCTCCCCCTCCTCCCATTCATGGATTTACCTTTGCTTTAAGCCCCTCCGGTGTATCTTTCCTCCCTGACCGCAGTCAGAGGAATGGTAAAGGATACAGCCATGCCCCCGCCGTATCTGCTTTCCAT
>CALISX010000510.1 GCA_938041725.1 uncultured Lachnoanaerobaculum sp. | reverse complement strand
GGTGTTTTGCGCACTCTTTGAACCGGGGACTGTCAGCCCCCCGATCAAATAGCAGGCACCAGAGTTGTATGCCGTTGTCCGCCTCATCACAGACTTCAAATCCCTTATACTTTAAGAACTTTGGATCTGCCAGGAATGGTTTCTTTACCACAGTTCTGCAGATTCTACCCTTTATCGTTTTCCAGGCCATCATTTCGACATTTTCTCCCTTGTATTACCACATCCAAACAATCAGATCATCAGCACATGTCATCCCGATCTTCTCCTGAAGTCTTCGTGATTTCTGATTGTCTTTTTCGACTTGACCAAATGGAATAAATCCTTTTTCAATAGTCCTGGCAATGAGATACGTCTGAAGAGCAGTTCCAAAACCTCTTCGCCGGTATTCCGGAAAAATGTACAAAATGCCCATGCTTCCTTCAAGATGTTCTCCAATGAAACCAACCAGATGCCCCTGATCATATCCCAGCAGGATTGACTTCCTCCGGATGACTTCTGCAAGTTCTTCCGGACTGATCATCTGATAATGATTGATAAGCATTGGAAGGGCCTGTTCATCAGCCACTCTGACAAACAGCCTGGTATTGATGGTGGGTTTTTCACCGTAATAAGCAAACTGATAACATTCAAGCTTCTCTGCAAATCCATATCTTTCAAATGCTGTTTGCCCGAGAGCATAATTGGAAACCATCAGCGGGTGGCAATCCGATCCGATATAACGGTCAAGCAGTGCAAGGCCTGTTGCTTGGTCTTCACATGCAAGTAAAAATGCTCCACTGGCATTGTCACGTATAAAAAGTGCATTGTCCAAATCCGCAATGGTTTCTCCGGTTCCGCGCATCAGCACCCGGTCAATCCCTAAATATTTAATTCCACTAATATCCATACTGCATCTCCACCTCCCCTCTTTACTGAAAAAGCGGCCATCCCCTCTCAAAAACAACCGCTCATTCCTTCGCAACGAATCTTTCCATATACTTTCTTTCCTCTTCTGTTGGTTTCATAAGCGATGCAATGTACTCCTTTACCTGCTGCTTCTTCCCTTCCAGGTCGAACTTGTGCCTCACAGCCAAAACTGGAAACAAATCAGATTTTATTTTTGAAAAGACCAGGCTGTCTTAAGAACCTTCTCAAATGTATCACGGTTAAAACCATATTTGCGGGCCTTAACATCAAGCTCCCCTCTGTTATATTGCGGCATCTTCTGTTCCTCCGTTCTTCATTTCTCTTAAATTCTTGGGATATACCAATTTCCATTTGCCTGAGTATCTGGACTCACTTATACCATTTGTCAGATATCGCTTTGAATTTTCGCTCCTATCCTTACACATCTTTATAAAATCATCGCTTATACCAAGTTCTGCCTGATATTCACTAAAGATAAATCCTGTTTTCTGATACAAAAAAGCACTATTATACTCAGACAAGTATATAAGCAGCTTTGCCTCATCAATATTATTCACAGAGGTTACACACGCAAGCACTTCTTCCAATCCGGCAATAAGATTCATATCCTTTATTGAATCTGCTATTGTTCGCTCCTTGTCCGTAACCTTGACACCGCCACCAAACTCTGGAAATACTATTCCTTCCTTCATTTGCCCCTTAACATAATGATATGTGTACCCATCAAAATCAAAATCGTGGAAACGTGTCTCAGAGCCAACATAAACCTCATAAAAAACCTGATCGGCGGTTCCATAATACTCAAAAGCCGTATGATGGGATACATAAGAAGACGGCGTTATCGCACTGGCAACCTGAAACCTGTTCGCCACAGGTCCGCCATTCTCCCCGCTCATGCACGTGTATAGTCCGTTTCGGATTTTTAATACCATACTTTCTTTCAGAAGTTTCCCCAATGCCACTCTTGCTGTCCGTTCACTTGAATACAGGGCATTTACTTCTTTCATGGAAAAAACCGGATACTGCAACAGTTCATAATACAAATTCATATTCTCACTCTATGGTGTTAATTATGTGTCTTAATTTACTCTGTTTTATGTAATTTATATACACATTCTTAACTTATCACCATGGAATGATTTTGCCAAGTTAATTATGTGTATTATTTTATCACTTTATCTGTTATTATCGTACTTAATCTAAACATATTCTGATTGCTATATCATCGGGATAGTGAAAAACAGCGATTTGTCTGACCACAGCTGACTCCAGACATTTTGCGGATATCCTTGCTCGACCCGCATCAACTGGAAGTAATGCGACCACGGAAGAATAACGGGAGATGCCTCTTCAAA
>CALISX010000509.1 GCA_938041725.1 uncultured Lachnoanaerobaculum sp. | reverse complement strand
AAGTGGGGACCCACCTCCCGGATAAAGTCCATATAATTCAGATCCCTGAGCCAATCCCCATTGTTCACCATCAGGGCCTTGCCTTCGCCAAATTCAATAAAGCGGCTCATTTGCTCCTTAAACCTCTGGCAGTTATAGTCAATGGTTTCCAAGGTCATAACCTGGCGCAAATCCGTGCGTCCCGTGGGATCCCCCACCATTCCCGTTCCGCCCCCCACCAAGGCAATGGGCTTGTTTCCTGCCATCTGCAGCCTCTTCATCAGACAAAGGGCCATGAAATGCCCCACATGAAGACTGTCAGCCGTGGGGTCAAAGCCAATATAAAAGGTGGCCTTCCCCTCATTCACCATTTTGCTGATTTCTTCCTCATTGGTGACCTGGGCAATCAGGCCCCGCCTCTTTAACTCTTCATAAATCTGCATATATACCTCGATCTCTGCACTGCATTCTTTTGCCTGCTCTCTGGGATCTGTTGTCCCCCAGGCTGCAGGCTGTATTTTTATTACGCTGGACATGTTTGTAAAGTATACCAAAGGGAGGGGGATAAATCAACAAAAGCTCTATAGGTCAGCATGAAACCATCATGCCATATCATCCCCATCAAAGATGCAGGCATTGATACACCATGGCTATAGTAACCTTACTCCCTAGGACTCTAATTTTTCATTGATATCCTTGATCCAGTCAATGCATTCCCCCTCAAACCAATCTAAAAATCTCCCAAAATTACTGCTGCCAAGTACAGTATCCTCTAGATTCATGCTCTTTACTCTATTTTTCATATTGCAATAGCTTTCCCTGCTGATCTGCTTCATCATTTCTACTATCTGTCTTTGTTTTCCTTTATAATTCTCCACTCCGGTACACTGAAAAATCAAAGGAGCATTTTTCTTTTTTCCAGGAGAAGTCAAGTTTTCGTCGGTCCAATGTTTTAAAATAATCTGCATGGTACAAGGATTTCCAAATAGAATCACCTCCGATGCGACGCCACCCACGCCATGAAAACGATCAATCTTATTTTTAATATCTTCATACTGCTCATAGGGTGTCCCTTCTGTATCACAAAATATCAATACCAAATCATACGCATCATTTTGATAACGGTCCTGATATCTAGCTGGAATATTTCCATTCCCCTGGGCATTGTCCAAGTCAATCTGGTATTGCTTGTGCCACACTTTAAGCTTCTTTAAACATTGAAGATATTCATATTCCTCATAGCCCTCGCAAATGATGCATATTTATATCTACTAAGTATACTGGGGAGCTTCGAGGTCATGAGCACCTACCTCCCTCTTCCTTTAATACTTATCAAGGATTGAATCAGTTCCGGCTCTGGCAGAGCCCCTAATGCCCCCTTCCTGTATTTTTCCATAATATCCGTGGTATCTCTTACCCCCTGTTCGGCAGTGAAATCCGCAAGAGAATATACATATACTCCCTCCTTGTCTTTATGGACAAACCATATCTGCTCCTTTCGAAACAGTTTCCTGCAATCCATCAGATTTATATCATGAACTGTAAAGATCATCTGGGCATTGTTATTTAATTCATTATTAAACATAGATACAATCGCCCTGGTAAGTTTAAAATGCAGACTGCTGTCCAATTCATCCACCACAAGGATTCTCCCCTGTTCCAATGCCTCTACTACATAACCTGCCATAGCAACGATCTTCTTCGTACCCGTGGAGTCAAACAGCATACTAGGCACAGAAACTCCTTTGTATACAGATGTCAATCGGATCTGATCCATCAGAGCATCATTTAGAAAGTCCAGCACCTTCTCCTGAGGGTTTACTTCCTCCTGTCCTGCTTCAACCTGAATTTTATCCCTATCAACATATTTAAAATCATCCATATAAAGATCTGCATTTTTTATAAATTCTACAATTTTTTTCTGTATTTGATTTTTATTCTTCATTAATGCAATGGTGCGCTGTAACGGAATATTATTCATATCAACCACATCTATTTTTTTTGCAAACCTTACAAGGATCTCCTTCATTTCACCAATATACTTAAATTTACTGATATCCACCAAATAAAAAAGCAAATTGCTATTTGATACCAACGGAACCATATCCTGCAGTTCCTGATCAATACACTGGTATACCCCCTGTACTGTATCCCTTTTTAACCAGCATTGACTTTTCTCATTTCCATACCCATCTTTAGAAATCTCACAAAAAGACTCATATACATATTCCTCTTTTTTCGTATCATATTGGAAATCATACGAAAATTTCCTTCCCTCATCCAGGAAAGTCACACCTAATGTACACATCATATTATCTGCAAAGATATTCCTATCCGGTTTACCTTTCCTATTTAAAATCGCCCTCTTAATGTCCCTTATGCAACGAATCAAACAAGTTTTTCCTGAATTGTTAGAGCCATATATACCCGCTGTTTTTAATATGTTGAAGTTTTTTTCCTGATGGACATTCATGCCAAACTTTTTATTCCGCATATCCGCCTTCATAGATAATACAACGGGCTTCTCAAATGCATAGCAATTCTCAGCCCTTATTTCTATTATCATACTTACCTCCTTAATAACCTATCCACTTTGTTATATTATAACACATTTTATTTTTTATGCATTATTTTACCATAAAAAATAAAATGTACTTTTTACAATATACTTTCTTACTTTAAATCGGTAAAGAACACACTTGTAAGAAATTTCATAATCCCCTATAATATGGGCTGAGATACCTTTTGCACATCTGCTGCAAACCAATGCTTTAGAAAGGAAGACCCTGGGGTCTGTATGTATGGGAATTAAATATATCAGCAACCTCCCCACACCGGAGGAAATCATAGAAAAATACCCCTTAAGTCCTGCCCTGCAGGAAAAGAAAAAAGAATTTGACCGGGAGGCGGCGGACATCATCACCGGAGCCAGCCCGAAGTTTTTGGCCGTAATCGGCCCCTGCTCTGCCGACAACGAGGATTCTGTTTTGGACTATGCCTGCCGCCTGGTTAAGGTGGCGGAAAGGGTCCGGGAGAAGATCCTTGTGATCCCCAGGGTCTATACCAATAAGCCCAGAACCACGGGAGAGGGCTATAAAGGGCTTTTGCATCAGCCGGATCCGGAAAAAAAGCCAAATATGCATGAGGGCATCATTGCCATCCGCCGAATGCATCTGCGGGTGATCCAGGAAACCGGCCTTTTTACCGACGATGAAATGCTCTATCCGGATAATCTGGGATATCTGGAGGATCTGATGAGTTATATTGCCGTGGGAGCCAGATCCGTGGAAAACCAGCAGCACCGCCTTACTTCCAGCGGAGCCGATGTGCCTGTGGGCATGAAAAATCCCACCAGCGGAGATTTAAGCGTTATGCTGAATGCGATCTATGCAGCCCAGCAGTCCCATGAGTTTATTTACCGGGGCTTTGAAATCAAAACCGACGGCAATCCCCTCTCCCATGCCATTTTGCGGGGAGCCGTGAACAAGCACGGGCAGTGTATCCCCAATTATCATTTTGAGGATTTAAAACTCCTGTTGGATCTCTATGGGGAACGGGATATTACAAATCCTGCCGTAATCGTGGATGCCAACCATTCCAATTCCAACAAGCAGTATCAGGAGCAGATCCGTATTGTAAAAGAGGTGCTCCACTCCATGCGCCATGCCAGAGAAATCCAGAACTTTGTAAGGGGCGTGATGGTGGAAAGTTATATAGAAGGAGGAAATCAAAAGGTAGGGGAGCATATCTATGGCAAATCCATTACCGATCCCTGTCTGAGCTTTCCTGACTCAGAGCGGCTTTTGCTGGAGATGGCCGAGCTTTTATAATGCCATGAACTATGCAACCATAAAATTTAATGATATTGCCAATGGCCCGGGGGTGCGGACCTCCCTCTTTGTATCCGGCTGCACCCATGGCTGCAAGGGCTGCTTTAACCGCATAGCCTGGGACTTTCATTATGGGCAGAAATTTGATGAGACCGTAGAAAAGGAAATTTTAGACTCTTTGGCGCCGGAGTATATCTCCGGTCTTACCCTTTTGGGAGGAGAACCCCTGGAACCTGTAAACCAGCCGGGGATTCTCCCCCTGGCGGAGGCCTTTGGGGCCAGGTATCCCTGCAAAAGCCTGTGGATCTATTCCGGTTTTACCTTTGATGTGGATCTGATTCCCGGAGGAAGGGCTTATACCCCTGTTACAGACCGGATCCTCTCCTGCTGCCATGTATTGGTGGATGGAAAATTTATAGAAGAACAAAGGGATATTACGCTGCGCTTTCGAGGCAGTACCAATCAAAGATTGATTGATGTACCCGCCTCCCTGGCCAAAGGAGAAGTGGTCTTGTGGGAAGGGGCAGCAGACTTTGCTGTTCATACCATGTAATACTGCATATGGGAACAGGGACTGATTATCATCAGTCCCTGTTCCCATATGCAGTCCCTATTGCCAAACCTTCTGATAAAAAATCACAGGTGCAGCACTCTGTCTGCAATTTCCTGGGTGCGTCCCTGGTTCCAAAACTGGGTGCCGATATAGCCGCAGGTTCTTCTGGCCACATTCAGCTTGCTTTGATCCTGGTTGCCGCATCTGGGACATTCCCAAATCAGCTTTTCTCCCCGGGCCTTGATTATAATCTCTCCGTCAAAGCCGCACTCCTGACAGTAGTCGGATTTGGTGTTTAGCTCTGCATACATAATGTTGTCATAGATATAGCCTAAAAGACTCATCACCGCATCCAGATTGTCCTGCATATTGGGCACCTCCACATAGCTGATGGCCCCCCCGGGGGAAAGCTTTTGGAAGGCGCTTTCAAATTTCAGCTTGGTAAAAGCGTCGATATTCTCTCCCACATGAACATGATAGCTGTTGGTAATATAATTCTTATCTGTGATGCCTTCAATGATGCCAAAGCGCTTTTGCAGACATTTGGCAAACTTATAGGTGGTGGACTCCAGGGGGGTGCCATAGGGAGAATAATCAATATTTTCCTTCTCCTTCCACCCATTGCACTTGTCATTCATTTTCTGCATCACCCGGAGGGCAAAGGGCTTGGCCGCATCGTCCTCCTGCTCTTTTTTGTTTCTTTTCTTGATTATCATAGTAATAAATTCCTTCATTATTAATAAAAACTAAATTATACAGATG
>CALISX010000508.1 GCA_938041725.1 uncultured Lachnoanaerobaculum sp. | reverse complement strand
CCAGCCGATACAGTCGGTATATAAAAAGAGAACATAACTGTTGGCAGGAATGGTTGCTTCTCCGATTATCCCTCCCTCTCTGTCCACTTCTTTACAGGGAAGATCCATCAATGTCCGTAAAACCACATTCTCAGCCACAATATAGTCCTCCTGGTAGGGCACAGGCCTTCCATCCTTGGCTGTGTGATACTCTGTCTTACAATACAGTGACTGGATCAAAAAGGTGCCTTTGGCTGCCATAAAGGAATCCGGATCCGTAAAGCATTCCTCCCTGGTGGTATACAGACTGTCTGTTTGATCCTCCTTCCATGCCACATTCTCCTGTGCCAAAGAAATGCCCATCCTATCCTTCCTCTCATCAAAGCTCATGTTTTCCAGATCCACAAAGTACATCTCTCTGTAATCACTGTCCCCGGTAACAAAGAGGTACATATTGTACTGTCCATCCTTTTTTACAATATAGGGATATGCCGAATATCCATCCAAATCAGAAACACTGTTTTCACCGGCATGCACTGTAAACCCCTCCGCATACCCATCCTCATCTCTTTGTTCCACCACCACCACAGGAACCGTCTCCCAATCTTTAGAAACAGGCAAATCTATGGGAGGAGCCTCCATCAGCAGGGGAAATACCCCGTCCTTTGGAGATTTGCTGTACTTGGGATGAAAAAGCTCCCCATTCCCATCATCAAAATACACCGTAGCCATATGGGTCCCCAGAGCATGTTCTCCCAGGGTATACAAATTAAAATACAAAGTGACTCCCTCGGTGTTCATCGTCCATACCAGATCGGAAAAGCCCTGGGCTTCTTGTTCCTTCCCATACTGGACAGGAGGTGTCATATAGGGGTAATCCTCTGGATAGACCACCTGAATGCTGTCATCCACCAGATCAAAAAACCCCTTGGTATCCTTCACCACATCTGTAAACTTTATTTCCTGCCCTGTGGCGGTATCATAATTATACGCAGCATAGCCATAGTCAGCCCGGGGGCTTGTTCCATCAATATAACGGTACTCCAACACACTTACCAGCGTTTCATCTGCCCGCATCACATACCCCGTGGTTTCATCGGATAACACTTCTTCATCAAAGTATGCCGGATTGTGTTCTAAAGCATCCGCCACCTCCTGCTCCATCTCCTCTTTTTTCTGTTTGCTTTCCCGGTCCACCCTTTGGTTATACCCTTCCAAGGCCTTCTGTAATTCGGGAAATTTCTTTTCCTCCCCCTTGGATAAATACAAGCGGCTGTTCGTGATAACATAATAGGTGGTATCTCCCTGGGGAGAGGTACGCCCCAGGATCTCACTTTCAAAATACAGGTGGGGTCTGCCTGCCGTCTTTCCTGGCTTTTCCTCCTGGGGTTCGGTTCTGGTCTCAGTCTCCTTTTTGCTGGTTTCTTCACTGCTTGTTTTGGTCTCCTTAGGAGGCTCTGTCCCGGGCAGAGTACAGGCCCCCAGGCTAAGCATACATAGTATTGAAACCACACCCTTCCAATATTTCATATTTCCTCCTTTTGTACTTTGCCAATGTCTCTGTCATCCTACCATGCATCGCTGGTATTGTCCCCATCAGAAAGGAGGATATTGATGGGTTACTGGTTATTTTGCATCAGGGCACAGTACCGCAGCATCAGCTTCATGGAATTCACCGACAGCTTGCCATAGATATTCTGATTATGATAGCGAAGGGTACTCTCTTTGATATGGACAATTCCCAAAATTTCCTTGGCACTGTACCCCTCTCTGTATAAATCAAAGATCCTGCGCTCTGTTTTGGTAAGGGATTGAATTCCCTCCAAAAAGCAGCGGTAATTGTCCGGGTCTATCTCCTTTTTCCTGTCATAGGCCAGCCTGTCCAGCTCCTGCCGCAGAGCTTCTACTTCCCTTTCGTGCTGTTCCTTGGTGCGCTGATCCCTTTCCTTAAGAAATACAAAAAGATCATCAATCTCCTCCGGCCATCCCCCGGTGCCCTCCCCCATTTCTCCCTTTTTCAGCTTTTCAATACCTGTCAGCAATGGGGTCACATATCGACGGCTTAACAGCCAGGAACTGATGATCATAAAAAAGAGCAAAAAAATAATCAGCAGGGCAATCTGTACCCTGCTCCGGTATAAAGCCCCTTTATATTCCTGAGCAGAAATCATAAGATACAATCGGCCGGTATTTCCTTCAGAAAAATGCACATCCCGGTAAATTCCCACCCCATCCATGTTCTGACCCTGAAAAGAGTACAAGCCCCCGGCCATTTTCCGGCTGGTAAAGGTAGTATCCGGGGCATAATAATACCCTGCGGTGGTACCCGCACTCAAACTCCCCCCGGTATTCCAGGCCTCCCTCTTTCCCGGTTCTGGAAAGAAGAAGGAAGTGAGGGAAACAAAATCCGTAGGCAGAGCATACCGCCCTTTAAAATAATTCTCACTGATCTCATAACCGCAAAGTCCAATCATTCGCTTCTCCCGGTTCCGGATTTTCCATACCAGAAACACCACCTGGTCTGAGGTTTTTGGAAGATTCACAGCCTCTGTCATAAACCATTCTCCCTTTTGCTGCTCCGCCTCCTTCCAAAAAGAAATGGCCTTTCCCTCTCCATCAGTCAGTTCATCCTGAAACTCCAGTTCCCATTTTCTATGGGGCATGATCCCCCGGGCCCTGGCCAGGTCTGTATTTCCCCGATATAAAAGGAGATTATCCTCCACATAGCCATAGCCCTCCCAATGAAGATACATGCCGCTTCGATTATCAGTAAGTCCCTGGCTCACGGTGGTATTTAAAACAACGAAGGCTCCGGAGCACTGGGCTTGGGTCATCTTCAACCGCAGGGGATCCAAGAGTGCCTCCTCCAGTTTGTAGATTGATTCCCGATCCCCCCGCAGCTGCCCAAAGCTGATGTCCCGCTGGGAAAGATGGGATTTGATGATCTGCTGGCTTTCCTCTGACAGTTCCCCTCCCA
>CALISX010000507.1 GCA_938041725.1 uncultured Lachnoanaerobaculum sp. | reverse complement strand
ACCGTGGAGTTTTTCAGAGTTGAGTAAACAGTATTTTGCAAAGATTTTAAAGGGAATTGCAGGATTTTATTATTGTATAGTGGAGGAGCCGGGAGAGTATCAGGGGGAGGTTTTTGCTTGTAAGGCCCGGGGTATTTTTCGAAACCAAAAGCAAAAGCCCCTGGTGGGGGACGATGTGGATCTGGAAATCACAGATCCCAAAGACAGGGAAGGCAGCATCCTGTCCATCCGTCCCAGAAAAAACGCCCTGATCCGTCCTGCTGTAGCCAATGTGGACCAGGTGGTTTTGGTATTGTCGGTGGAGGCCCCAAGCCCTGCCCTGTATTTTTTGGACCGGTATCTTTTGGGTATGGAAAGCCAGGGCTTGCCAGTGGCCATTTGCTGGAATAAGGGAGATCTGGATTGGGAACAGGCCCGGGGCTATGGGGAGATTTACCGCCAGGCAGGATGTGTCAATGTGATTTGCTCTGCCAGGGAGGGAACCGGACATAAAGAGCTTTTAGCCCTTTTAAAGGGAAAGGTGACGGTATTGGCCGGGCCCTCCGGTGTGGGAAAATCCTCCCTTACCAATCTTTTGATTCCCCGGGCGAAGATGGAAACCGGGGAAATCAGTGCAAAGATTGCCAGGGGCAGGCATACTACCAGGCATTCCCAGCTGTTTGCCCTGGATGAAAGCAGCTTTTTAATGGACACCCCGGGGTTTACCTCCATGGAGACGCCTCCCATGGAAAAAGAGGAGCTGCGGTTTTATTTTCCGGAATTTGCCAGGTATGAGGGAAGCTGCCGCTTTCCAGGCTGCGTTCATATTCACGAGCCGGGCTGCCGGGTAAAGGAGGCTTTGGTGGAACATAAAATTCCACCCTCCCGTTACGACAGTTACCAAAGAATATATGAAGAACTTGCAGAAAAAAGGAGATTCTGATGAAGCAACTATCCCCTTCCATTTTGGCGGCGGATTTTGGATGTTTGGGCCAGATCCTAAAGGAACTGGAGGCCGCAGGAATACAAAAACTGCATTTGGATGTGATGGACGGAGTCTTTGTGCCCAGCATTTCCTTTGGTATGCCTCTGATTGCCTCCCTGCGCCCTGGTTCCCGGCTGTTTTTTGATGTACATATGATGGTGGAGGATCCGGACAGATATGTGGAGGTTTTACAAAAAAGCGGTGCCGATGGAATCACGGTGCATTTTGAGGCCTGCAGGCATTTGGACCGATGCTTAAACCATATAGGGGATCTGGGACTGCGAAGGGGAATTGCCTTAAATCCCGCCACCCCGGTGCAGCTTCTGTGGGATATTCTGCCGGAGACGGATCTGGTGT
>CALISX010000506.1 GCA_938041725.1 uncultured Lachnoanaerobaculum sp. | reverse complement strand
ATCCTCCCAGGGAGGAGAAACAAACAAAGGATGAGGAAGAAGGGGTATGAAGTATAAAACAGACCTGGTGCGTATCCGGGAAAACATTATCTGCATCAATGGCTGGGCGGTGGGGCGGGATCCCCTGTCTCAGCCATCTTTTCGTGTGCTGAATGGAAAAAAGGAGCCTTTGGACTTTAAGTTTGTATCCACCAGAAGGGATGATGTAAGCAAGATCTATTTCGCCAAGGTATATGACAAGGACTATGGCTTTGATATTAAATTTGACTACCAAAGGGGAGAGGATTATTATCTGGAAATCACCCTGGAAAACCAAAAGCGCAGCATCAAATTCAATGAGGAACTGATTTACAAAAGGGCCAGCGCCGCCCATAAGCGGATGGAAAAGATCAAGGATCTTTGCAATCTGGAAACCCTTCGGGTAGCCTTTGAGTTTATGAAAAAAAACGGGCTGCGGGCTTTGCTTCGGAAATCCCGGGCAAAAATCAAAGGGATTGACAGCGATTACGAATATGCAGAATGGTATGAAAAAACCAAGCCCACGGCGGACGAGCTGGAACAGCAAAGAAAAACCCTCTTTCCCAGGGAGGTGGTATTTTCCCTGGTGATTCCCCTTTTTGAAACACCGGAGGCATACCTGCGGGAGCTGCTGGATTCCATTTTCAATCAAACCTATCAAGGCTTTGAAATCTGCCTGGCAGACGGCAGCCGCCCCGGCCAGGAGCGGCAGGCTGTGGCAGAAGAATATATACAAAAAGAAAAGGAGAAGGGGAGAGACCGGATCCGATATAAAAAGCTGGGGGAAAATCTGGGAATTGCAGGGAACACCAATGCCGCCCTGGAGATGGCAAAGGGAGAATATATTGTATTGGCAGACCATGATGATGTGCTGCCTCCCCATGCTCTTTTTGAATGCGCCAAGGCGGTTGTAGAAACCGGCTGCGACTGCTTTTATTCTGACGAGGATAAGCTGGATATGGATGGAGGGTCTTTATTTGATCCCCATTTCAAGCCGGATTTTAACATTGATATGCTGGAGAGCGTCAACTATATCTGTCATCTTTTTGGGGTAAAGCGGGAGCTGGTGGAGCAGTATGGGAATTTTGATCCTGCCTTTGACGGAGCCCAGGACTATGATTTTATTTTCCGGATGACAGAAAAGGCCAAAAAGATTACCCATATCCCCAAGGTGCTGTATCACTGGCGCTGTCATATGAATTCCACTGCTTCCAATCCGGAAAGCAAGCTCTATGCCTTTGAAGCAGGGGCCAGGGCCATCCAGGCCCATATTGAAAGGCGGGGAAACTGGCTGCCTGTGGAAAAAATTGAAAAGGGGATTGACTATGGCATTTACCATAAATTTTTCAAGCTGGAAGATCCCCCCCTGGTGTCTGTGATTATTCCCAATAAGGATCATCGTGAGGATCTGGACCTGGCCATCCGTTCCCTGTACGAAAAGGGAAGCTATAAGAATCTGGAGTTCATTGTGGTGGAGAATAACTCTGTGGAGCCGGAAACCTTTGCCTACTATGAAAAAATTCAAAGGGAGTTTTCCCAGGTCCAGGTGGTGTACTGGAAGGATGTATTCAATTATTCCGCCATTAATAATTTTGGAGAAACCTATGCCAAGGGGGACTATCTTTTGTTTTTGAACAATGATATTGAAATTATCAATCCCCGGGCCCTAGAGGAAATGGTGTGGTACATTCTCCGAGAGGATGTGGGGATTGTGGGAGCCAGGCTTTTGTACCATGATGACACCATCCAGCACGCCGGGGTGGTTATGGGGTTTGGGGGTATTGCAGGCCATACCTTCATCGGTCTTTCCGATGTGGAAAACAGTTATTTCCACCGGGCCCAGACCCTCCAGGACTATTCGGCAGTAACCGCCGCCTGTCTCCTTACCAAAAAATCCCTGTTTGAACAGGTAGGGGGATTTTCCGAGGATTTGGCGGTGGCCTTTAATGACATAGACTACTGTATGAAGGTGCGCGCCACCGGAGCTTTGGTGGTGTACAATCCCTATGCCCTGTTTTACCATTATGAGTCCAAGTCCAGGGGCTTGGAGGACACGCCGGAAAAGATTCTGCGCTTTAGAAAAGAGGTGGCCACCTTTGTTACCAAATGGCCGGAGATTTTAAAGCAGGGAGATCCTTATTACAACCCCAATCTGACCCTGAGAAAATCCGATTTTTCTCTGCGGGATCTGTACCATGAAAAGGTGGGGGAGCCCTTCCACATTGAGGGGATTGAAAAATATATCCGGATGGTGGAGGAGGAGCGGGCCGGCATCCCGCCAAAGACTCCTGAATGAAAGCAAAGAACTATGGTATTATATAATAGGATTGACTTATTTGTTGTGCAAATTTATAGTATAGGTAGACATATATGTATGGCGGTGCCGGCCCCCGGTGTGGTGTTTTTTTAAGCAGATCCATCTTCCGAAGCCTCCGGGAAAGGCAGGAGGTTTCGGTGGAAAATAAAGGAGGTTATTATGAAATTAAGAAAAGCAATGTCTTTGGTATTGGCAGGACTTATGACCCTGTCCCTGGCAGCCTGCGGCGGCGGAGGCGGCCAGACCGGATCCTCTGCCCCGGAACCGGGAAATGAAAGCAGTGCAGCTTCCGGGGAGAGCGCTTCCGGGGAAACCAAGGCTTCAGGGGGAAAAACAGTGGGAATTTCCATGCCCACCAAGTCTCTGGAGCGTTGGAACCGAGATGGTTCCTATTTACAGAAGCAGTTTGAGAGCAAGGGTTATCAGGTGGAGCTGACCTACTCCGACAATAAGATCGACCAGCAGGTAAAGGACATTGAAGGTCTGGTGGCGGATCAGGTGGATCTGCTGGTGGTGGCTGCCATTGACGGAGAGGCCCTGTCCCAGGTTTTGGCCCAGGCCAAGGAAGCAGACATTCCTGTGATTGCCTATGACCGTTTGATTATGAATACCGATGCCATCAGCTACTATGTGTCCTTTGACAACTATACCGTGGGCAAGCTTCAGGGAGAATTTGTAAAGGAACAGCTGGGCCTGGACAAGGCCGTCGACCCCCTTAATCTGGAATTTACCGCAGGGGATCCGGCGGACAACAATGCGGGATTTTTCTTTAACGGAGCATTTGACACATTAAAGCCCTATATTGATGAAGGAAAGCTGGTGGTTCCCTCCGGACAGACAGAGTTTAACCAGGTGGCTACCGCTCAGTGGGATACTGCCAAGGCCATGTCCCGTTTCCAGAACATTCTGGCTTCCTACTATTCCGATGGAAAGCAGCTGGATGTGGCTGTTTGCTCCAATGATTCTACCGCTCTTGGAGTAACCCAGGCCATTGGTTCTGACTATGCAGGAACCAATACTGTGATTATCACCGGCCAGGACGGAGACGAGGCCAATTTAAAGAATATTGTGGATGGCAAGCAGTCCATGACAGTCTACAAGGCTGTGGCCAATGAGGCTGTGGCCACTTTGGATCTGGGCGCTGCCATTCTGGCAGGGGAAAAGCCCGATGCAGGACTGATCACCTCCTCCGGATGGAGTTTTGACTGTACCTATGACACCACCTCCTACGACAATGGCAAGGGTGTGATTCCCTCCTATCTGTTGGTGCCGGTGGTGGTAACCAAGGATAATCTGCAAAAGGAACTGGTGGATACTGGATATTACACCATGGATTCCAGCGGCTACCCCCATCCCGTAAATTAACGGAACATACCGGCAGGGGCACCTGCCAAACCTTAGAGGGAGCCACGGGGCTCCCTTTTCTTTCAATCAAACAAACAGGAGGAACACCTTGGCGGATATTATTTTGGAAATGAAAAATATTGTGAAGGAGTACCCGGGGGTCAGGGCTCTGAACAATGTAAATTTTCAGGTGCAGCGGGGAGAAATTCACGCTTTGGTGGGGGAGAACGGGGCAGGGAAGTCCACTTTGATGAAGGTGCTTTCCGGCACCATCCCCTTTGGAGACTATACCGGTGATGTGGTATACAATGGGGAAGTATGCCAGTTCCGCACCATTAAGGATTCAGAGCGAAAGGGCATTGCGGTGGTGCACCAGGAGCTGGCTCTGATTCCGGAGCTTACCATTGCGGAAAATATGTACATGGGAAATGAATTCAAAAATGCCTTTGGAATGCTGGACTGGAACAGAACCTTCCATGAGGCAGCCAAGTCCATGGAACGGGTGGGGCTGAAGGAAGATTCCCAGGTTTTGATTAAGGACATTGGAACGGGAAAACAGCAGCTGGTGGAGATTGCCAAGGCCCTGTCCAAAAACTGCAAGCTGCTGATTTTGGATGAACCCACCTCCTCTTTGAATGAAGAGGACTCCATGATGCTTTTGGATATGCTTTTGGATTTTAAGAACCAGGGCATTACCTCCATTATTATTACCCATAAGCTCAATGAGGTGGCCTACTGCGCCGACAATATTACAGTGCTCAGAGACGGTCAGACCATTGAAACCATTCCCAATCCCCAGCACAATATTGATGAGGACCGGATCATCCAGGGCATGGTGGGCAGAGAGCTGACAGACCGCTATCCCCAGCGAAAGCACCAGGTGGGTAAGGAGGTGCTTTTTGAGGTAAAAAACTGGAGAGTATATCATCCGGTGTATACGGAAAAATGTGTGGTAAGGGATATTAGCTTCTATGTGAGAAAGGGCGAAATCGTAGGATTTTCCGGCCTCCAGGGGGCAGGGCGGACGGAGCTTGCCATGTCCTTGTTTGGACGAAGCTATGGCAGTCATATATCCGGTCAGGCATTTATTAAGGGAAAAGAAGTGCATTTAAAAAACGAGTCCGAAGCCATTGCCCATGGACTGGCCTATGCCACAGAGGATCGGAAAACCAATGGATTGATTTTAGAGGAAACCATTGCCAAAAATACCACCTTGGCCTGTATGAGGAGGATTTCCGATAAAATGGGCGTGATCAATGTGGCAGAGGAAAACCGCCAGGCAGAGGAATATGTAAAGGCCATGCGCACCAAAACCCCCAGCATCCAGCAAAGGGTGGGGAATCTTTCTGGAGGAAACCAGCAAAAGGTTCTTTTGGCCAAATGGATGTTTACAGAGCCGGATGTATTGTTTTTGGATGAGCCCTCCAGAGGAATTGATGTGGGGGCCAAGTATGAGATTTACCAGATTATGAATGACATGGTGGCCCAGGGAAAGGCGGTGGTGATGATTTCATCGGAGCTGCCGGAGCTTTTGGGTATGTGCGACAGAATCTATGTAATGAATGAGGGATATATGGCCGGCGAATTTACGGCCCAGGAGGCCACCCAGGAAAGAATTATGGGGGCTATCTTAAGCTCCAAGGAGGGAAATGCGTGAAAGCAAACGAATTTATTAAAAAATATACCATGGTATTAGCCCTGGTGATTGTCTTTGTGTTGTTTTCCGTTTTAACGGGAGGCAGACTGTTTTTATCCCAGAACATTTCCAATTTGCTTTTGCAAAACGCCTATGTGCTGATTATGGCCTGCGGTATGCTCCTGTGTATTTTAACAGGAGGAAATGTGGACCTGTCTGTGGGCTCCACCCTGTGTTTATCCGCAGCCTTATCTGCGAAGCTTCTGGAAATGGGGGTGTCCCCGGTTCTGGCGATTTTGGTGGCGTTGGCTGTATCCGCTGTAGTGGGGATCTGGCAGGGCTGGCTCATCGGATATATTCATATCCCTCCCTTTATCTGTACCTTGGCCGGAATGTTCTTGCTTCGGGGATTGGCCAGGGTAATTTTGGACTCTAAAACCATTTCCGTTATGAATGACTCCTTTTTGGGGCTGTTTACCTCCTATATCCAGATTCCTGGATTGGATGCAAACAAAAGATGCATCTCTGCCTTGATCATCGGCGTGGTTGTGGCCCTTCTTTTAACGGTATTTACCTTTACCAGCCGGATGCGCCGGACCCGCCAGGGCTACAAGGTAAGCTCCCTGTCTGCCACGGTGGTGCGGACTGCCATTTTTGATATTTTGATTCTGGCCTATTCCTATAAATTAATGGGTTACAAGGGAGTTCCTGTGATGCTTTTATGGATTTTGGCCATTGTGATCATCTTTGCCTTCCTTACAGGCTATACCGCCTTTGGCCGGTATTTCTATGCGGTGGGAGGCAATGAAAAGGCAGCCAAGCTTTCCGGTATTGACCCAAGAAGGGTTTATTTCTGGGCCTACTTCCTGATGAGCCTTCTGGCAGGTCTTTCCGGCCTTTTGGTGGCTTCCCGTATTGGTTCTGTAGACGGAAATATGGGAAATACCTATGAAATGGATGCCATTGCCTCCTGCTTTATCGGCGGGGCTTCC
>CALISX010000505.1 GCA_938041725.1 uncultured Lachnoanaerobaculum sp. | reverse complement strand
GGATTATGCGTCAGATCAAATCCATGGTGCGTTTTATTTATTCCATGCTTTCCAGAGAAACCGTGGAAACCGAGAAGGAAGCCAGCCAGGAGGAATATCTTGTAAGGGAAACCCTGCGGCACCTATTGGATCAGGGGAGGCTGCGGGAAGCGGAAATTTTAGCTTCCAATAGGATAATAGATGCCAAAAGCGCTGCAGGGATAGGAATATGGTTCTATGATAAATTAAATGACTTGTCCAATGAGGAGCTTTTGGCTGGAGGCTTTTTAAGAGAGGAAATTGAAGAGGGGATTCGGAGGATTTGCGAAGAGTATCGGTTGGTGGATCCTGTCACCTTGGCTCTTTTAATGGATACTCCAGAGGAGAAATAAGTAAGAAACAGGAATGAGGGCATTGTTTTTCTTTCCTTGGGGAAAAGGAGCATTCATCATGATTTCTTCAGAAAAACCGTAATTCTCTGTAATGCCGCTGTAGGAAAACCTCTGCTGGATTATGGTAAAATGGGCTAAAAGGAGGAATTGCAATGAAAAAAATATTTTCACTTTTTATGGGGATAATGCTTGTCCTTGCCTTAACCGCCTGCGGGGGAGCCTCCAGCCGGACAGATGATGCTTTGGCTGGAAGATATATATCTGTGTCTGGAAGATCCAAAGGTGTGACCATTACGGGAAAGCTGGCAGAAGGATTTACCATTTCTTTAACAAAGAATGGAAAAGCAACGATTGAAGCAGATGGCACAAAGGTAAAGGGTACCTGGGTGAATGATGATTCCATCATTACCTTTACCCTTGGAAAAACAACTATGGTAGGGAAACTGGGAAAGGATACCATTACATTTGAAAAATTCCTGGAAGATATTATTGGTCTTCCCCTGGAGGTAAAATTTGCAAAAGAGGGAACTGATGCCACAAATCCTGAAAATATTCTGCCGGATATTGAAATGGGCATGCTGGGAGATTGGGTAGGGGTCTCCGTTACGGATATAGAGAATAAGGACGCTTCTGGAGAAATTGCCCCTACGGCTTTGAAAGTCACCTTAAATGCAGATCATACCTCTGTCATCCAATTCAAGGATGCAGTGGTTGGAACACCCACCTGGAGTCTGGTCACCGACAAAGTGTTCTTTGATGGTGATACCGGGGAGGATGTATATTTTAGCGGCATATACCAGGATGGTGTATTTACCATCACCTGCAGCGGCTCCTATTATTATACATTTGTTATGGAGCCTGCTTCCTAAGCACCCATTCCTATGAAAAAACACCCCCTTAAGTATATGGAATCCCTTGGGTCTCTCCTTATTTTCCCGGTAATTCATCAATCTTGATGGGGACAAAAACAGGGCAAATATGATACAACATGCCACAAAGGAGGAGATAGAATGAAAAAATTGGTTTCTATTTGTATGGCTATGCTGCTGTGTTTTACTTTGGCAGCCTGTGGGGGAGCATCCGGCCGGGCCGATGCCGCTTTGGTAGGAAAGTATGTTGCTGTAACAGGAACAGCCTTTGGTGTAACCCTGTCCGGTGAAGATATGTCCTGCTTGACCATGCCCTTAGAAAAAAGTGGGAAGGTATCTATTGCAGTAGAAGGAACAACCGCCACAGGAAGATGGGTCAATGATGATTCTACCATTACTTTGACTGTTGAAAAAACAAAGATGGTGGGACAGCTGGGAGAAGATACCATCACATTCGAAAATTTCCTGGAGGAACAGATAGGTGCTTCCATGGATGTGACGTTTGCCAAAGAGGGAACGGATGCTGCAAAACCCGAGAATTTTTTGCCTGATGAGGAAAAGGCCCTTCTGGGAGACTGGGTAGGCGTTTCGGTTGCCGACGCACTGGATGAGGACGCCTCCGGGGAAGTGGAACCCACGGCCATGGAGGCAACCTTAAGGGAGGATCACACTGCTGTGATACGCTACAAAGGTGTGGAAATTGCCAATCCTTCCTGGAGCCTGATTTCTGATATGGTGTCCTTTGATGGCGATGTGGATGGCGGAGCAAAGCTTTATGGTGAAGTAAAGGATGGAGCCCTGGTTATTACATACAGCAGTGATGAGGATTATTACGAATTCACCATGGAAGCTGCTCCCTAAGGCTGCGGCAAAGCAGTTCTGTCCCCGAAAGAAACAGCAATCAAACTGGGAGAGTCTTTGGGGAAGGAAGCTGGATTTATTTTGTGTGCCGGTCAGTTTTTGACCGGCCTGTTTTTGTGGAGTGAGAAAGGAGAAAATCCATGGGTACCGGCAGGAAGGAAATCAAAAGGATTTTGATGATTATTTTCTGGGTATTTGCCGCCTCTTTTTGCCGTTCTTCAAGACTTCCTTGCTTTGGCACCACAGCCAGAGCGGCTTTTGCCCTGATTCGCCCCCTGATTTATATTGGTCTGTTTTTTGCATGGAGCAATATGGTTCGGCAAAGCATTATCAATACATTTTTGCGGATGTATCTGTTAGCTGTGGCCTATGGGGGGATTTTTCTGATCCTCATCCGCACCATCAAATTTGAAATGACCATTCGCGGGGATTGCTTAAACCTTTTTCTCCAATATGCCTACTATATTCCTACGATCCTCATTCCCACCTTCACCCTGTTTTCGGCCCTGCATACCCGGCGCAGCGAGAATTACAAAATACCAAAGAGGATCTTCCTTCCGGTAGTTTGCATCTCACTGACTCTGCTTATGTTCGTGTTTACAAACAATTTCCATCATTTATTTTATGGATGTAAAAATGGTGTATTTACTGTACAAGGATATACCTATGGAATTTTATACTATATTGTTTTGCTGTGGATCAGTCTGCTGATTCTTGCTTCTGTTATTATAATATTGATGAAAGCACGCAGCATTCCCAACAAAAGGCTGGCTGCTATAAAACCCTTTATTGTAATGGGAATCATTGCAGGCTATTTTTTTCTTGAGAAAATTTAAAATTTTCTTTTAATTTTCCCATCATTTCATTTTTTATTGTATCTTTTATTTCTGAAATATTGCTTATCTTTCCATCAGAATTTATTTCTTTCATAATTTCATCAATAATTGTATTTATATCATTAAAAATAACTACACTTTCAGGTCTATTTAAAATTTTTTGAATAATATATGCTTTTAATTCATTTTTTATATTACTTCTTAAATCAGCAATAAATTTAGGGTCTTTTGACTTCAAAGAAATAATTTCAAACTGTAATTTTTTAATGTTTTCTTCTATTTCCAGAATT
>CALISX010000504.1 GCA_938041725.1 uncultured Lachnoanaerobaculum sp. | reverse complement strand
AGGGAGCCCCGGCCAACAACTGTCTTTTATTCGGGGACGGGGGAACGGGAAAATCCACCAGCATTAAGTCTTTGGTAAATGAATATTTTTCCCAGGGGCTCAGGGTGATTGAGGTGTACAAACATCAGTTTCCCCTTTTGCCCTCCCTTTTATCCCGTCTGGCAGGACGGAATTTAAAATTTTTGATTTTTATGGATGATTTAAGCTTTGAGGAAGGGGAGCAGGAATATAAATATTTAAAATCTCTGCTGGAGGGAGGCTTTGGTGCCAGGCCCCGGAATGTGCTGGTATATGCCACCAGCAACAGAAGGCATTTGATCCGGGAAAGCTTCCGGGATAAGCAGGAGAGGGACGAGGAGCTCCACAGGGGAGAGACGGTGCAGGAAAAACTGTCTTTGGCAGCCAGATTCGGGCTGCGGATTTACTATCCCTCTCCCCAGCAAAAGCAGTTTCAGGAGATTGTTTTGGGACTGGCAAAAAGACACCATATTGCCATGGAGGAGTCGGAGCTTTTGTTTTTGGCCAATCAGTGGGAATTATCCCATGGAGGGCTTTCCGGACGCACCGCCAGGCAGTTTGTCACTTACCTGCAGGGAAGGAAGAGTCTATGATAAAACGATTTGCAGCCATTGAAGTGGGATCCTTTGAACTGGAAATGGGAATTTATGAAATCAGTCAAAAGCAGGGCATCAAAAGAATAGACCATATCCGTCATACCCTGGCCCTGGGCCGGGATACCTATGCCACAGGGCGTATCAGCTATGCTTCTGTGGAGGAGATGTGCCGGGTGCTGAAGGATTTTAAGCGGATTATGGAGGAATATCAGACAGAAAGTTTCCGGGCCTATGGCAGTACTGCCCTGCGGGAGGCAAAGAACAATCTTCAGGTGCTGGATCAGATCAAGGTTAAAACCGGGCTGGATGTCCATATTATTTCCAATTCGGAACAGCGCTTTATCGGATATATGGCCATTGGCAGCAAGGGGGAGCGCTTTGAAAATTATATTAAAAAGGGCACTGCCATAGCTGATATCGGATATGGCAGCATGCAGCTTACTCTGTATGATGACGGGGCCATTGTAAACACCCAGAATCTTCCCCTGGGGGTGCTGCGGCTTCGGGAAATGGTGGCAGGGATTGAGAATATTGCCCGGAAAAGATACCAGGCCCTGGAAGACCTGATTGACAATGATTTGAATATTTTCAAGAAAATCTATTTAAAGGATCGGAAAATCAAAACCCTCATTGGCATTGGAGAGCCTATTTTATATCTTTTAGGGCATTTGGGAAGGGAGTCCCAGTATTCGGTGATTGGCTGTGAAACCTTTTCCCAGCTGTTTCACAGGGTGAAGGATAAAAATCCCGAGGAGATTGAAAATCTTTTGGGAATTTCCCACAGCTATGCCCAGATCATTCTCCCCACCTTAATGATATACCAAAGGGTATTGGAGATTTTCGGGGCCAGGGAGATCTGGCTGCCGGGGACCCTTTCCATCGACGGTATTGCAGCAGAATATGCCCTTGCTAAAAAGCTGGTAAAATCCGGCCATGATTTTCATAATGACATTGTGGCGGCCTCCAGAAATATTGCAAAAAAATACCGGGGTATTACACCCCATATTAAATTTGTGGAGGAAACCGCCATGTCTCTTTTTGATGCCCTGGGAAAGGCGGCAGGATTAAATACCAGGGACCGGCTTTTAACCCAGATTTCTGCTATATTGTATAACTGCGGCAGCTATATCAGTATGCGAAACTGCGCCCAGGCCACCTACCATATTGTGTCCACAGCAGAAATTATGGGAATATCCCATGATGAAAGGATGCTGGTGGCCCAGATTGCAGGGGGAGGCATTGAGGAGGATGTATATGGAGATATTAAGCGTGCCAAACTCAGTGCCATTATTCAGCTGGCGGATGCACTGGACCGTTCCGGAAAACAAAAAATCCAGGGATTTTCCTTTAAGCCGGGGCATCACGCCCTCACCATTACAGCCTGCTGTTCGGAGGACATTCCCCTGGAGCTGATGGCCTTTGAAAAGCACAGGGAATATTTCAGAGAGATTTTTGGTCTGGAGCTTCGCTTTAAGCAAAGGAAGATTGTGTAGGAGGTAGAAGGATGGAGCCTGTTTTTAACAAACCGGAATACTTTACCAACCGGGAATTGTCCTGGCTGGAATTTAACAAAAGAGTCTTGAACGAGGCCAGAGACAAAAATGTAAAGCTTTTGGAAAGACTGAAATTTTTAAGCATCACCTCCTCCAATCTGGATGAATTCTTTATGGTGCGGGTGGCTTCCCTGAAGGATATGGTGGATGCAGGCTATAAAAAGGTGGATATTGCCGGTTTGGATGCCCAGGCCCAGCTGCGGCTTTTGTCCCGGGCTACCCATGAATTTGTGGATATGCAGTACTCCACCTACAACCGTTCCCTGCTGCCTCTTTTAAAAAAGGCAGGACTGCATATTGTGGAGCATTTTGAGGATCTGGGGGAGGAGGAGGGGCGTTTTGCTGACCGGTACTTTGCAGAGATGGTTTATCCGGTGCTTACCCCCATGGCGGTGGATGCCTCCAGGCCCTTTCCCCTGGTGCGGAACAAAACCCTGAATATTGCCGCCCTGGTGCGGAGACTCCATGCAGGGGTGGGAGAGGAAAAAAATTCCAAGAAAAAGAAAAAGGATGTATATCTGGGGAATGTCCATGAGGATATTGATTTTGCCACGGTTCAGGTTCCCGGGGGGCTGCCCAGGGTGGTGGTGCTGCCGGAGAAGACTCCCGGGGAAACCAGGGTGATTTTTCTGGAGGAAATTATTGAAAAAAACATTCATAAACTGTTTTTAAACTATGATGTGATTGCCTCCTCCCCCTTTCGGGTGATGCGTAATGCAGAATTCAAGCTGGACGAGGAGGATGCCCAGGACCTTTTAGAGGAGATCAAAAAGAAGCTGAAGAAAAGGCAGTGGGGGGAGGCCATCCGTTTGGAGGTGGAGGACAGTGTGGACGCTGCCCTTTTGCAGTTTTTAAAGCAGGAGCTAAAGGTAGAGGAGGAGGATATTTTTAAAATCCATGGTCCCCTGGATCTTACGGTGTTAATGAAACTCTACGGACTGGAGGGTTTTGAAAAATACAAAAATCCCCCCTTTGTTCCAGTGATGCATCCCGCCCTTTTGGAGGAGGAAAATATCTTTGAGGCCATTAAGAAAAAAGATATTCTTTTGTCTCACCCCTACCAAAGCTTTGAACCGGTGGTGGAATTTGTACGCCAGGCGGCCAGGGATGAAAAGGTTTTGGCCATAAAGCAGACTTTGTACCGGGTCAGCGGCAATTCCCCCATTATCAAGGCCCTGGCGGATGCAGCGGACCATGGCAAGCAGGTAACGGTTTTGGTGGAGCTAAAGGCCAGGTTTGATGAGGAAAACAATATTATCTGGGCCAGAATGCTGGAAAAGGCAGGATGCCATGTGATTTACGGCCTGCTGGGGTTAAAAACCCATTCCAAGATCACCTTGGTGGTGCGCAGCGAGGAGGAGGGAATCCGCAGGTATGTTCATCTTGGCACAGGAAACTATAATGATTCCACAGCCAAGCTTTATACAGATCTGGGAATGTTTTCCGCCAGGGACAGCTTTGGAGAGGATGCCACCGCAGTATTTAACATGCTGAGCGGCTATTCCGAGCCTCTGTCCTGGAACCGTCTGGTGGTGGCGCCCCTGTGGATGAAGGAGGTTTTCCTCCAGAAAATCAAAAAATGCCAGGCGGCAGCCCAGGCAGGCCGGCAGGCCAAAATCATAGTAAAAATGAATTCCCTTTCTGACCGGGATATTAT
>CALISX010000503.1 GCA_938041725.1 uncultured Lachnoanaerobaculum sp. | reverse complement strand
TAAAATTTGGCATTTATGGTTGATTTTTAACTAGTTATGTGTTACAATACATAACTAGGAGGATCAATCCCATGGCTATGATTAAACAGCTTGATAAACGCAGCGGCATCACCTATGTTTACGAGTCAACTTCCTACTGGGACAGGGATAAAAAGCAGCCCCGTTCCAAAAGGACGCTGATCGGACGACTGGATCCGGACAGCGGAGAAGTCGTTCCGACCGATGGCCGTGGAAAACGCCGCAGCATAAAGAACCTTAATCCTCCTGCAAAAAGAGGACCGGTACCTTTTGCATAGACGGAACGACTCTTCTTTGGTGCCACTTATCTATTCGATCAGATCGGCATCGTTACCGGCGTAACAGCAGATTTAAAGATCTGTTTCCCACATACCTATAAACAGATCCAGTTAATCACTTATTACCTGATCTTGGAAGACCGAAATCCGCTCTTCCGTTTTAAGAAGTGGGCCATGCTCCATAAACACCCTTACGGGAATGACATTCCCTCTCAAAGGAGTTCGGAACTTTTCCAGTCCATTACGGAAGACGCAAAGATGCAGTTCTTCCGCCTGCAGGGAAAGCGACGGGTTGAAAAGGAATACTGGGCTTATGACAGCACTTCTATATCCAGTTATTCTGAGAACCTACGGCAGGTCAAGTATGGCAAGAACAAGGATGAGGAAAAGCTTCCGCAGATCAATCTGGCCCTGATCTTCGGAGAAAACTCTGGCCTGCCGTTCTACTACCGTAAGCTTACCGGGAACATTCCAGACGTCAAAACGATTCGTGAACTGCTCCGCGAACTGGATGTCCTTGGCTATGAGAAGATCAGGCTGGTCATGGACCGGGGATACTACAGTGCGGATAACATCAATGCCCTGTACAAAGAGCATCGGAAGTTTCTGTGCAGCACCTCTGCGGCGTTGAAGTTTGCGAAGGATTCCATCCGTGAAATTGGAGCAGAGAAGGACCGCTATGAAGCTGAAGGAGAGTTGGCTTAATCCAAAACTTTATCTTATCGGAGCCGCTTACCATCAGC
>CALISX010000502.1 GCA_938041725.1 uncultured Lachnoanaerobaculum sp. | reverse complement strand
ACATATTGATAGTACGGTGCCAGGCCTTGTTTGCAGGAGGCACCACAGGAGGAAAGCGGTGCTGCAGTATGGGGAAAAGGAAAGGATTTGTATGGATATTATTACTTGGTTAAAGGCGGTGCTTTTGGGGATTGTGGAGGGAATTACAGAATGGCTGCCCATCAGCTCCACCACCCACCTGGATTTGATGGGAGAGCTTGTAAAGTTTGACCCCCAGTCAGAGTTTACCAAAATGTTTACTGTGGTGATTCAGCTGGGGGCCATTTTGGCAGTGATGATTTTGTATTTCAATAAACTAAATCCCTTTCATCCCAAAAAGAAGGCCCCCCAGCGCAAGGCCACCTTTTCTCTTTTGGGAAAAATTATTGCAGGCAGTATCCCCGCTGTGCTTTTGGGTCTGATGCTGGATGACTGGATTGACGGACATATTGACAATGGATTTGTCAAGGGCTGCGCCCTGATTATATATGGCGTATTATTTATTGTGATTGAAAATGACCAGCAAAAAAAGCAAAAGCCGCCTATGTTCACTAAGGTATATCAGGTGGACTATCTGACAGCCTTGTATGTGGGTTTTTTTCAGGTGCTGGCTTTGGTGCCGGGGACGTCCCGTTCCGGCATCACGATTTTAGGGGCTTTGGTTTTAGGGGCTTCCAGAGGGGTGGCGGTGGAGTTTAGCTTTTTGCTGGGCATCCCCATTCTGGCAGGGGCAAGCTTGTATAAGCTGTATAAGCATGGCCTGGATTTTACCGGTCCGGAAATGGCGTATTTAATCACTGGAATGCTGGTTTCCTTTGGAATTTCCATGGTGGCGGTTCGGGTACTGCTGAACTGGATTAAAACCCATGATTTAAAATTTTTCGGCTATTACCGCATTGTATTTGGTCTTGTGATTTTGGTGTGGTTCTTTGTGGGGCGGATGGTGGCGTAAGCTTCTGCCTCCCTTTGCATCAGTAATAGATTCCCATCGGCTGCGATGGGAATCTATTACTGTCAGGATAAAAAAATAAGGGGATCAAAACCCCGTCATTGGGAGAGAAACATATGTGGGCACTGAAAAGATATTTAAAAAATTACCGTTTGGAGTCTCTTCTGGCTCCGGTATTTAAATTTCTGGAGGCCAGCTTTGAACTGCTGGTTCCTTTGGTGATGGCAGGGATTATTGATAAGGGCATAGCCCAAAATGACAGGGACTATGTGATCCGCATGGGCCTGCTGCTTTTTGGCCTGGCCTGTGTGGGACTGGTGTCTGCCATTACCTCCCAGTTTTTCAGTGCCAGGGCAGCGGCGGGCTTTGGCACAGAGCTGAGAAATGATCTTTTCCGTCATATACTGGGCTTTTCCCAGGGGGAAATAGACCAATTCGGCAAAGACACCCTGATTACCCGGGTTACCAATGACTCGGATCAGGTGCAAAACGGGGTGAACCGGTTTTTCCGATTGGTGCTGCGCTCCCCTTTGATTGTATTTGGGGCCTTGTTTATGGCCTTTTCCATTGATACAGCCATCTCCTTGATTTTTTTAGGGGTCATCGGGGGTTTGACTCTGATTGTCTGCCTGATTATGGGGCAAAGTGTGCGGTTTTACCGAAAGGTTCAGCAAAAGCTGGATCTGGTGCTTGGGAAAACCTCGGAAAACCTCTCCGGGATCCGGGTAATCCGGGCCTTTTCCCGGGAGGAGAAGGAGGTGGAGGAATACCGCCAGGCCACCAGGGGGCTGTATCTGGAACAGTTTCTGGTGGGGAATGTGGCGGGCCTTCTCAATCCTCTGACCTATGTGGTGGTGAATCTTGGGATTGTGGCCATATTGCAAACCGGCGCAGTCAAAGTCAATACCGGCAGTCTCACCCAGGGACAGGTGGTGGCCCTTGTGAACTATATGTCCCAGATTTTGGTGGAGCTGGTAAAGCTTGCCAATTTGATTATTCTTTTGTCCAAGGCCTCTGCCTGTGCCAAGAGGATCAATGGGGTGTTTGCAGTAAAAAGCGGATTAAAGGATGGAGAACGGATATTGGATATTTCTGATACGTAGGG
>CALISX010000501.1 GCA_938041725.1 uncultured Lachnoanaerobaculum sp. | reverse complement strand
TAAAGGGCACATCTCTTTCCACCCCCATGCTCACATTGGTGCCAATGCTGATATAGAGCTTTCCCCTGCCAAAGCCGGGGATGGCCAGCACTCCCGAAGCGGAATCATGTCCCGCCACAGCAGCCACCTTACAGGAGGACATCCCTCCCATTCTTTCCCGGATACTTTTCCTTAGATGCCCTTTGATGCTGCCTGGGGGACAAAACCCTGTAAATAATTTTTCAGGAATGCCGGTTCTTTCCAAAAGCTCCCCGGACCAGGAACCGGCCCTGGCATCAAACAAAGCAGAGGTGCCTGCAATGGTTTCCTCTGTGGAAATTTCCCCGCAAAGAAAATAATCCAAAAGATCCGGCAAAAACAGCAATGTCCCGGCCCGGTCCAGTACATCCCTTTCCCCATGCTCCATATAGGAATACAGCTGAGGCAGGGTATAGGTTCTATTGCATTGGCATCCCGTCAAGTCAAACAATTCCCTTTGAGAGATCTTCTGATACAACTGATCCATACTCTCCAAGGTCCGTGCATCCCGGTAATGATATACCGGCTCCATCAGCCGCCCCTTTTCATCCAGCAGTCCATAGCTGGCCCCCCAGGTATCCACACCAATGCTTTCGATCTGGTTGGTCTGACCGTATTTGGCCAAAGCCCTTTGCATCTTTTCATACAGCCCGAAAATATTCCAATATAAAGCCCCCGGGATATCCACGGGATAACTATCGAAAACGATATAATCCCTCATCAAAATCCTTTGGCCGTCATAGCGTCCCAGCAGCATTTTCATGCTGCTCCCCCCAAAATCCGCTGCTGCACTTACTTTTTCCTTCATATTTCTCTATGAAACACCAAACTGTATTTCATATCCCCCAAATATTATTCTTTTTTCGATTTAATTATCTTTACTATACCTCTTACCCGCTTTTCTGTCAAGTTGCTCTTATTTTTTTTATAATAAAAAAGGAATTGTACTTTTTTCTCATACAATTCCTTCTCTCTGTTCTTCTGACAGCACGCTTTCTATAATTTATGGGCAAAGGGCAAAGTTTTTTTGCTGCACCGGGTTTATGCTGCTCCAGCCTCCTGGCTGCAGGATTGCAATCCCCTGTAGGTCTGGAAGGTACAGATTCCCAAAACCAAGGCAAAAACCAGCATATATCCCTCTGCTGCAAACAGCCCCAGGGTTTTATTGAGATAAACAGCCAAAAAATCCATGATAAAATGCAGGAAATACACAAGGACAATCCCTGATTTCTTTTTCTTCTTTACAGAAGCGTACATTAAAATTGAGGCACAAAT
>CALISX010000500.1 GCA_938041725.1 uncultured Lachnoanaerobaculum sp. | reverse complement strand
TGTCAGACAGGCGCTCCACCACCTCCACATAGTCCTCTTCCCTTCTGCCGCACACATTCACAATAATTTTTGTATCAAACTGCTTTAAAAAGGGAATATCCCGCTCAATAAATACCTCCATACCGGGATTTTGCAGTCCTATGGCATTGAGCATCCCTCCATAGGTTTCGCATACCCGGGGCGTCGGGTTTCCCTCCCAGGGCACATTGGCCACCCCCTTGGTGGTAACTGCCCCCAGTCTTCCCAAATCAAAAAATTCTGAATATTCCTTCCCGGATCCGAAGGTGCCGCTGGCCACGGTTACGGGATTTTTCATTTTGACACCGGCAATGGTTACAGATAAATCCGGCATTATAGTTCCACCTCTTCTGCTGCAAAAACCGGCCCCTCCTTGCAGACTCTTTTATTATTCACATGGGAGCAGCCGTCCTTTTCCCTGCTTTTGCATACACAGGCCAAGCAGGCCCCGATGCCGCAGGCCATTCTCTCCTCCAAAGAAAGATAGCATTCCATTCCATGGGCCAGGGCATATTCCTTGATTCCCCGCAGCATGGGCAGAGGGCCGCAGGCCAAAATCCTTCCCTCCTGGATCTTTCTTTCCCTTAGCACATCCAGCACATTTCCCCGGGTGCCCAGACTTCCATCCTCCGTGGCAATATGCACCCGTCCCCAGCTTTGAAACTCCTTGCTTAAAAAGGCTAGGTGATCCCGATAGCCCAGAATCATTTCTTTCTTCCCGGCCAGGGTCTTGGCGGCAGCCAGCAAAGGGGGGATCCCAATGCCGCCTCCGATTAAAACCGTATCCACACTGTCCAGCAAAAATCCCCTGCCCAAAGGACCCATGAGCCGAAGTCTTTCCCCGGGAAGCATTTGCGAAATCCGCTTTGTTCCTGTGTCCTCCCCGGTAACCCGGTATACCAGGCGCAGTACCTCTGTTTCCCTGTGAATCTCACAGATGCTGATGGGTCTTGGC
This sequence comes from uncultured Lachnoanaerobaculum sp., assembly GCA_938041725.1. GTDB lineage: Bacteria > Bacillota > Clostridia > Lachnospirales > Lachnospiraceae > Lachnoanaerobaculum. The sequence continues at coordinate 5,570 of CALISX010000500.1, read as the reverse complement.
AAAAGCTTGGAGGAATCCGGCACATACAAAGACACAAACTGCCCCGGCGCCGCCTCTTTGGCAGCAGCACTGCGAAGTCCCAAAGAAAAGATCCCCGGTGCTATTTCCTCCTGAAACAGTATTTCACTATATTCCAACATTTCCCCTTGTTCTCCTTAGCCTGCCAGTGCCCCGGCAATATCTGCAATCATATCCTTTACCGCCTGTCTGGAGGCCTTGGCAAAGCCCTCTGCACCAAAGGCGGCATATTTTTCCATTTGATAGGCAGCAATGATGCCCCGGGAGGAATTGACAATGGCCCCCAGCCCCCCCTCATCAAAGCAGGCTGCCAGATCCTTTGCACTGCCTCCCTGGGCCCCATAGCCGGGCACCAGAAAATATACCCCTGGAAGCTGTTTCCTCAGGGCGGCGCTTTCCCTGGGGTAGGTGGCTCCCACCACAGCTCCCACATTGGAGTATTCCCCCTCCATGGAAAGCCTTGCCCACTCCAGGGTCTTTTGGGCAACCCAGGCATACAAAGGCCTTCCCTCTATCAATCGGTCCTGAAACTCCTTTCCCGAAGGATTGGAGGTTTTTACCAGTACAAAAATGCCCTTGTCCTCCCCATTGCATACATCAATAAAGGGCTTTACCCCATCGCTGCCCAAATAGGGATTGACCGTTACCATATCCGTGTCAAAGGCCTTGCATCTTTCTCCTCCGATTTCCACACTTCCCAAATGTCCCTGGGCATAGGCCAAGGAAGTGGAGCCGATGTCTCCTCTTTTGACATCTCCTATCACCAAAAGCCCCTTGGATTTGGCATACTCCACGGTTTTTTGATAGGTCAAAAGCCCTGGAATCCCCAAAGCCTCATACATGGCAATCTGGGGCTTAACCGCCGGAATCAAATCCCATACGGCATCTATAATGGCCGTATTAAATTGGTAGTAGGCCCGGGCCATGGCCTCCAGGGGATTGTCAAATTGTTTCATACATTCCTCCGCCAAAAATCCCGGGATATGGGAAGGAACAGGGTCAAGGCCCACGCAAACCGGGGCAGAAGTATCTTGAATCTTTCGGATCAGTTTTTGAATCATGGATTTTTCCTTTTTCACAAAGAATAGACCGGAACCGCCTGAGCGGATCTCCTAAACCATCGCCCCTTCTGCAGTCTTTACAGCCTGGGCATAACATGGTACTGTACCAGGGAAAATGCTGATTTTATTTCTTCCTCCCCGGCACCGGAACAAACATCAAAAGTTCTGAAAAATTATAGCATAGGAAGGAAACTGTTTCAAGAAAGGGAGCCTTATGATTGCGATAACCCCTGCCCTGACCCCCGCCCAGAAAAAAGAAATCCAAGACCTGGAAGCCCATTATTCCCCCTCCTTTTCCTTCCCCTATGAGGAGGAGGATTGCTTATATCTGATCCAGACCCAAACAGACACTCCCCCCTGCGCCGGGGAAGCAAACACCAACCCAGATATCAGCCCCCGCATCACTTCGCTGCAAAGCAGCTCTCATATTGCTCCCGCAGCGATTGTTCATGGGATGGCAGTCTGTGCCCTGGCTCCCGGTGCATTCGAAATAATTGCCTTTACCCATCCCCGATATGTCCGACAGGGATATTTCACCAAAAGCTGCCAGATCCTTTGCAGCTTTCTGAAAAATCCAAAAAACAAAAAAAGCCCCGACCCTAAAATCCGAAGCTTTTTGGCCTTTGTCTCCCCCCGCCGCCCCCTTTTCTTTGACTTTCCCTGTGATGAATCCCTTCCCGCAGGCATCCATGCAGTCAAAAGCCTGGGGGCCCGGTATCAAAACACCCAGCTCACCATGAAATATGTCTTTGGAGCAATCCGGAATGCATCCTTCTCCAAAAAAAGAAACTACACCATTTCCCCGGGAGAGACCCCTGGAGAATACAAAATCTTCCAAACCCAGCAGGGCTTTTCTGCCGTCATGGAGAATGTGCATAAAAGGCTTCCTCAGGACTCCCGCCAGGCCGCACCCGGCCCATGGGTACCTATAGGCCGTTTTTTTCTGGAAGAATACGGGAACCACACCTTTTATTTTTATGGCTTTACGATTTTCCCGGATTTCAGAGGCAAAGGGCTGGGAAGGACTGTTATGGGAGAGATTCTTTCCCTGATCCGGCAGAAAGGGGCAACGTCCCTTCTCCTGCAGGTGGAAAAAGAAAATATCCCAGCCCATCGGATTTATGAAGGACTGGGATTTGGGGTAAAGGAAAAGGTGGTGTATTATGGATATTTTTATTCTGCCGATAATACAAAGGTGCTAAATAAAAAACAACCGATATAAAAGCTGAAAAAAATTTATCTGAACCGATCTGATGGAGGTAGAATAATACGAAAAATCATGCCCGTATATACCCGTAGAAGGCTTCATGCAGTCTCCCCATTTCCTCCTTCGCCTTCATGGCGTGCTGGTACATAAAAGTATCTCCAAAGCTGCTCTGATACAGGCATCCCAAAGCCAGGGTCAATAGGGGCACTGGCATAAACCGGAACAGATGCATTTTTCCGGGGGACAGCTTTCCCCTGTGTTTTTTGATAAAGCAAAAATTTCTTTTCAGCCGCCTGGCGGTTTTTTCCATAAGCTCCCTTTCCCTCCCGGCCCTTTTGGGATCCTTTGCTTCATAATAGGCATCGGCCAGGGGCACCACCAGGGCCAAATGGCAAAGCTGCCACAGCCTCATATCCCTTACCTGCTGACAGGGAATGCCTGCCCTTTGAAAAATCCCGGCCAGGTCCTTTGCTCTTTCTGATTTGATGCCTGCAATCTCCCCAAAGGTAGTAGGTTGTACAAAGCCGGGAACCAAAGCCCCCTTCAGCACGTCTCCATGGATCCCGCCTCCGCCCCCGGGAAAAGCAGGAAGGATCCTTCCCCTTCCGCAGATGGCTTCCCATTTTCCATAATCATCCAGGGCGTTGACCATGGTCACAATACAGCCGCTCTTATTTCCCTTCAGTTCCTCCAGGGCCTGGTAGAGCTGCTCTTTTCGCACCGTCAGGAAAATAAAGTCATACACATCCTCCGGCTGCAGTTTTTCCAATACACGAACCTTGGCCCTCCTCACCTTTTTGTGATCCAAATACAAAAGTCCCTTGTTTTTTAGAACCTTAAGTCTTTCTCCCCTGGCATATACGCTGGTATCATACCCTGCTTCAGAAAACAGCACAGCATACAGGGATCCGATGACCCCTGCACCGTAAATCAATAAACGCATGCTTCCCTCCCCTGAGGCGGCTCTCCGGAATCTCTACAGTACGCCCCTGCCGGAAGGGTCGGCACCATTATCTTGGCCCTTCCAGCACAATATCATATTTTGTCACAGTCAGTTCCACTTCCCCCTCGCTGGCAAAACGAATGCCTCTGGCCCTCTCCGGTGTAAAAATCAAAGAGCTCATGACCTGTTCTCCTCCGTTTACAAAGATCTCCACAGAATACCGGTCCAGCAAAATCCGCAGGGAACACAACTCTTTGTTTTTTACCTGCATACGCCTGGTACTGATCACATCCTTGGTTAAACCGCAGCAGGTACGGTCAAAGGCAAGGGTTTGGGCATCCCTGTCATAAATGATTTCCGTATAATGTTCCTCATCTGCTGCCAGTTTCAGGCGAAAGCTTTGATACTCATTTCCCTGCAGGCTCAGCTCCAAATCAATACATCGGCCCTCTATGCCCTCCAGTTCCCCTTCTTCCCTGGGGCATACCCCCCTGTAGGAAACAGGATTTTTCCGGCAGGCCAAAAGCTCCCGCACCGGCTGCTGGCAGACTCTGTCTCCCTTCAAAGACAGCTCTCTGGGAATGGTCATCATCCCGGACCACCCCAGCTCTTTGGGATACAAAAAATTATCCCAGGACTGCATCCAGCCAATCATAATCCGCCTTCCATCCTCTGTCTCCATGGTCTGGGGTGCATAAAAATCCAATCCGTAATCTACATTCTGCTCCTTTTCTCTGGTAAAGGAAAATTGCTCCTTTTCATAGTTTCCCAGTAAAAATACGGCATTGTGGCCATTATGAAATTCCAGCCCCCTGGCCTTCATTTCCTGGGGGGAAACCAGCAAAACCTGTTTCTCCTCCAAGGGGAAAAAGTCCGGGCATTCCCACATTTTTCCCAGCTGATTTTCACTGCGGTCTAAAATCCCTGCAAATTCCCAGGATTCCAGGCTGAATGCTGTAAAAAGGGCAATCTGGCCGCTGCCGTCCCCAGCCCGGCTTCCCACCACCATATAGTACCGGTTTCCCTCCTTCCAGATTTTCGGATCCCGAAAATCCTTTCGGCTGCTTCCCTCAGGCAGCAGCTCTGCCCTTACTACAGGATTTGTCAAAAGCTTTGTATAATCCCTTCCATCTCCCAGGGCAATACATTGGCTCTGTACCATACGCTTTTTTCCATTTTCCAAAAGCCCTTCCTCCACACCTGTATACACCAGTACCTGGTTCTCTCCCTCCTCCAGGGCGCTGCCGGAAAAAATCCCGGCATTGTCATAGCTGTTATCCGGAGCCAGGGCGGCAGGAAGATATTCCCACTGTATCATATCCCTGCTTTTGGCATGGCCCCAGTACATGGTATCCCAGTGGGCTTTGTAAGGATGGTACTGAAAAAACAAATGGTACTCTCCTTTGTATCTGGAAAAGCCGTTTGGATCATTCATCCACCCCGTGGGCGGGGAAAAATGAAAAACCGGTCTGTTTTCCTTTGGTATTTTTTTCTCCCCTTCCCTTTCGTACTGCCTGGCCTGTTTTAATCCTTCACACATTTTTTTCTCCCATTATCCTGGATCTTTATTTTTTCATAGAAGACAAATACTCATCCAAGTATTTCTGTTTAATTGCCAGATATTCCGACAACCCGTAGTCCTCCATTTTCTGCAGATACTCCTTCCATTCTCCTTCAATCCCTCCGTTTAAAATCCAGCTTGCCTTCATTTGTTCGGCATATTTTTTAATATCCGTATCCAGCTGGGAAACCCGGTTGGTATCCTCCATGCTCATAAACACATTGGGGAATACATACTTGCTGTTCATATCGGAAAGATAGGTGGCATGCATGTTATCCAGACGCCATTTCGCATCATCCGGCTCTGTTACATATACGCCGTAATACTCATTCAGTATGGCCAGGGGCCCGTTAACGGATTGGTTTTCACGAATCTCCACAGGAGAATTATCTCCCAGATCCATATGCTTTAGCATGGGGCCGCCATTGGCATTGGTACTCATTTCAAAAATATTGGCACTGTCTTCCTCTCCATAGGTTCCCCAGTTATTCTGGGCCGACTGAATGGGATCATACATCTGGTCAATCCAGGCTGCTGCCAAAGCCGTATTTCTGCAGTTAGAGGTGAGCACACAGCGTCCCCGGTCAAATCCGCTGGTTTCACTGCCGTTTTGTCTGGTAATATTCTTAAGGCCCTCTGGCCCTGCTAAAGCAGGAAGCATCACATAGTCCTCATAATTGTCAATATTGGCAATGTCCCAGGTAAAGCACAGGCCATACCGGTGGTTCTTTCCCTTGGCCACATAAGTGGACCAGTCCTGGGTAAAGGCCTCTGGATCCA
>CALISX010000499.1 GCA_938041725.1 uncultured Lachnoanaerobaculum sp. | reverse complement strand
ACCTCAGCTGCAGGAGAGCGTCAGGAGGGGGGGAAGGATACCATTGAGGAGGCGGTGTTAAAGGGATTAAAGGAAAAAACCGCTGATTTGGCCAGGGGACTGTTGGAAACCCAGTCAGAGATGACGGTGATTAATGAATACTTGATTCCTGCTCTGGATAAGGTGGGGGAGCTGTATGAAAAACAGGTGATTTTTCTGCCCCAGCTGATTAATGCCGCCAATGCCGCCAGCGCTGCCTTTGAATTGATCAAGGAAAAAATTGCAAAAAAGGGAGAAGGGGGCGTATCCAAGGGGAAAATAGTGGTTTGCACCGTCAAGGGGGACATTCACGATATCGGAAAGAATATTGTAAAGGTGATTTTGGAAAATTACGGGTACAAAATGATTGATCTGGGCCGGGATGTGGATATAGAACGGGTGGCTGACACAGTGAAACGGGAAAAGGTGAAGCTGGTGGGGCTTTCGGCTTTGATGACTACCTCCCTTCCGGCCATGAAGGCCACCATTGAGGCTGTAAAGGCAGTGGACAAAGACTGCAAGGTCTGGGTAGGGGGAGCCGTACTCACCAAGGAGTATGCCGATGAAATGGGGGCGGATTTCTATGCCCCGGATGCCAGAAGCTCTGTGGATATTGCAAAGGCGGTGCTAGGCTAGGGAAATTCCCAGGGTGCATCCACGCTTTCTGAAAAGTGAAAGGAAACTATGAATATTCGTGACTATTTAAAAAAACATACTTTACTGCTGGATGGGGCCATGGGCACCTATTTTGAGGCCAAAAAGGGGGATCTTCCCTATGGCTGTGAAATGGCCAATCTCAAAAATCCCGGGTTGATTTTAGAGATTCACCGGGAGTATATCCAGGCCGGGGCCGGGGCTGTTTTGACCAACACCTTTTGTGTATCGGAAAGCAGTCTGGGGGGAGACAGGGCCCTCCAGGAGGAAATTGTTGCAAGGGGGATTGAAATTGCCCAGGAGGCAGCAGGGGAAAAGGTCTTTGTTTTTGGGGATATGGGCCCCCTGGAGGGACAAAGTGAAGAGAAGGCTGTAGAGGAATACATTCGAATCGGAGAGATTTTTTTAAAAAAAGGATGTGAAAATTTGCTGTTTGAAACCATGAGCTCTGCTTCGGCCATCATCCAGGCCGGGGCGGTGCTAAAGAGCCGCTACCCCCGGGCTTTTTTGGCCGCCTCCTTTGGTGTTATGCCCGACGGCTATTCCAGAGAGGGGAATTTTTATAAAACCATGGTGGAAGATATCATCCAGTCAGGACATTTTGAGGCGGTGGGGTTAAACTGTGTGTTGGGTCCCGGTCATATACTGCCTCTGTTAAGGGAGCTTAAGGGGAGAGGGCTTTATCTTTTGGCCATGCCCAATGCAGGCTATCCTGCAGTGCGAAACAACCGCACCTTTTATGACGGAGGAGCCTGGTACTTTGCCAGACAAATGGAGGAGGCTCTGTCTATGGGAATTTCCATGATCGGGGGCTGCTGCGGCACCACGCCGGAGCATATAAAGCTGCTGTCCCAAGGGCTGTCCCAGCCGGGGATTCTGTCTTCAGGCACAGCAGGGAAGGAAAGGAAGACCCAGGATACAAAAAGGGGAGAGAACCGCCTTTGGGAGAAGTTAAACCAGGGGAAAAAGGTGATTGCAGTGGAGCTGGATTCCCCCAAGGATGCAGAACATGAAAAGTTTATGGAAAGCGCTGCCAGAATCCAGGCAAAGGGGGCGGATATTCTCACCATTGCAGATTGTCCCATTGCCAGAGCCAGAATGGACAGCTGTCTGCTGGCCTGCAGGGTAAAACGGGATCTGGATTTTGATGTTATGCCTCATATGACCTGCAGAGACCGGAATATCAATGCATCTAAAGCCCTGCTTTTGGGCATTTATGCAGAGGGCATCCGCAATGTACTGGTGATTACCGGGGACCCCATTCCCAATGGAGCCAGGGACGAGGTGCGCAGTGTATTTCAGTTTAACTCCCGGAAATTTGCCCATTTTATCAGCTCCCTAAACCAGGAGGTTTTTGCCCACCCCATGGGGATTGCAGGAGCATTGAACATTAATGCCAGAAATTTCCAGATTGAGCTGCAGCGGGCTTTGGATAAATGTGAAAAGGGAATCAGTCTTTTCCTGACCCAGCCTGTCCTTTCCCAGCGGGGAGTGGAAAATATTCGGCTGGCAAAGGAAACCCTGCCTGCCAAAATTTTGGGAGGCATTATCCCGGTGATTAGTGAAAGAAATGCCCGGTTTATGCAAAATGAAGTTAATGGCATCCATATTTCCCATGAGCTGGTGGAGCGCTACATTGGAAAAAACAGAGAGGAAGGGGAGGATTTGGCCCTGGAGATTTCAAAGGAAATGGCGGAGCGCATCGCTCCCTATGTGGACGGATTTTATTTAATCACGGTCCTCAACCGCATCGGCCTGATGGAAAGGATGATTGATGCAGTGCAAAGCCTTTCTTAAATATTTCCGGGGATTCAGCCTCCAGGAAGATCAACCATGGAAAAGAAAAAGGTAATAGTGGGAATGTCGGGAGGGGTGGATTCCTCTGTGGCAGCCTGTCTTTTAAAAAAAGCCGGATATGATGTTATGGGGGTGACCATGCAGATTTGGCAAAGTGAAGAGGAGATCCAGGACAATCCAGGGGGGTGCTGCAGCCTCACGGCGGTGGAGGAGGCAAGGAGAGTGGCCCGGGATATTGGGATTCCCTATTATGTAATCAATTTTAAGCAGGAATTCCAGGAAAATGTGATTGACTATTTTGTAAAGGAATACAGTCTGGGAAGAACCCCCAACCCCTGTATTGCCTGCAACCGCCATGTAAAATGGGAAAGTCTGCTAACTAAAAGCATAATGCTGGGGGCGGATTGTATTGCCACCGGGCATTACGCCAGGATTGAGAAATCAGCCAATGGCCGTTTTTCCATCCGCACCTCCAAAACAGCCGCCAAAGACCAAACCTATGCCCTGTATGCCCTTACCCAGGAGCAGCTTTCCAAAACTTTGATGCCGGTGGGGGACTATACCAAGGAGGAGATCCGGGAAATCGCCAGGGAAATCAACCTGGAGGTGGCCAATAAGCCGGACAGCCAGGAAATCTGTTTTGTTACAGACCAGGACTATGCCGGATTTGTGGAAAGGGAGATGGGAGAAAAATGTCCGGCAGGAAATTTTGTTACTAAGGATGGTGAGATTTTGGGGCGGCACAAGGGAATCATTCATTATACCATCGGCCAGAGAAAGGGGCTGGGGATGGCCTTTGGACATCCGGTTTTTGTGACGGAGCTCCGTCCCGAGACCAACGAGGTGGTGATTGGAGAAAACGAGGATGTGTTTTCCCGGGGATTGATTGCCGGGAAGCTCAATGCCATGGCAGTGGAAGGCTTTGAAAAAGGAATGCGGGCCCTGGGAAAGATCCGCTATTCCCACAAAGGGGCCCCCTGTACCTTGTATCCCCTGGAGGGGGGGAGGCTTTTGGCGGAATTTGATGAAAAAGTCCGGGCGGTGACACCGGGACAGGCGGCGGTGTTTTATGATGAAAAAGGTTATGTATTGGGGGGGGGGACTATTGAAAATGATGTAAAGTAAGGGTATGATAAGAAGGTAATTTGTTTGCAATTTTTGTTTGTTGAGTCAAAGGAGACCGATTTATGAAAACATTAGTTTTGATCCGTCACGGGGAAAGTGCATGGAACCTGGAAAACCGCTTTACCGGCTGGACCGATGTGGATTTGACCCCCAAGGGAGTTGGGGAAGCCCAAAGCGGCGGCAAATTATTAAAGGAGGAGGGCTTTGATTTTGATCTTTGCTATACTTCCTATTTAAAGAGAGCCATTCATACCCTGAACCATGTGCTGGAGGCCATGGACAGGGAGTGGCTGCCGGTGACCAAAACCTGGAAGCTGAACGAGCGTCATTACGGAGCCCTGCAGGGGCTGAATAAGTCTGAAACGGCGCAGCAGTACGGTGAGGAGCAGGTAAAAATCTGGAGACGTTCCTTTGACATTCAGCCTCCGGCTTTGGAGCCTGCAGACGAGAGAACCCCTGCCCACTCTCCGGCCTACAGAGGGGAAGATCCTGCCATTTTGCCCTTGACAGAGAGTTTAAAAGAGACCATTGAACGGGTGGTGCCCTACTATGAAGAGGAGATTCTGCCAAAGATTCTGGAAGGAAAAAGGGTACTGATTGCCGCCCATGGCAATTCCCTTCGGGCTTTGATTATGTATTTGGATTCCCTCAGCAAGGAAGAAATTCTCCAGGTCAATGTTCCCACAGGAACGCCGTTGGTTTATACCTTGACAGATGAGGGCAAGGTGGTGGATAAGAGGTACCTTGGAAATCAGGAGGAAATTGCTGCCAGAATGAATGCGGTGGCCAATCAGGGAAAAGCCAAATAGCTTGCAGTTTTCTTTGGAATTTTGTATGATAGTAGCGTTGGCAGGGCTTTCTGTCTATTGTAAACAGCAGGGATGTCTGCTGTTTACAATAGCAGCCCCCGGCGAAGCTGCACGGATCTGCTGAAAATATGCTGCCTTGGGCGGCACAGATCCGTTGTGATGTATGGGGAAACGTATCGAAGTGGTCGTAACGAGCTTGACTCGAAATCAGGTTGTCCGCAAGGGCACGTGGGTTCGAATCCCACCGTTTCCGCTTTTGAAAAACGGCTTGGATCCTTGATGCTGCAGGGGTTTGGGCCGTTTTTTTCTATCGGAGTTTCAGAGCGGGATGGTTCTTGCAAGGGATGTCCCTTTAGAATCTTTGGAAAGGAGCAGATATGAAATGGAAGCAGATTTTCATAATGGGGGGCTTGGCCCTTGTTCTAGCAGGCTGCACCCAGGGGGGATCTCCGGATCAAAGCCTGGACTCTGTCTCCAAGACAAGGGTTGTAGAAACGACACAGGAGGAGACAAAGGGGAGAGCCCCTTCCCTTTCTGATTTTATCAATCCAGAGGGAACCACTTTGCAGGAACGTATGATCCCGCCGGCGGGGTACACCCGGGTGGAGGCTTCCGAGGGGAGCTTTGCCCTTTTTTTACGCCGGTATCCCATGGAGCCTGATGGCACCCCGGTGTTTTATTTTGACAAAAGAGAAAAGGGAGGAAGTGGCCATGCTGCTGTTTTTTCCATGGAGGTAGGAGAAGAGGATCTGCAGCAATGCGCTGACAGCATTATGCGGATCTATGCAGAGTATCTGTATCAATCCGGGAAGGAAGACCGGATCCGCTTTCATTTTGTAGACGGCTTTGTATGTGATTTTGCCAAGTGGCGGCAGGGATACCGGGTGCGGTTTTTGGGGGATACCCCCCAGTGGCAGCAGACAGCCCAGCCGGATGGGGGAGAGGAGAGCTTTCGAAAGTATCTGCGTATTGTCTTTGCCTATTCCTCCACTTTATCTATGGAGAGGGAGGCGGAACCGCTGGAGCTTTCCCAGCTGCAGGCAGGGGATATTTTTATCAAAGGGGGAAGCCCCGGCCATGTGGTGCTGGTAACGGATGTTTGTGAAAATGAGAAGGGGGAGAAGGCTTTCTTACTGTCCCAGGGTTTTATGCCTGCCCAAAGCTTTCATGTAATTAAAAACCCTGCCCATCCCGAGGACCCCTGGTATTACGAAGGGGAGATAACCTATCCCTTCCGCACCCAAAACTATACTTTTCCCCAAGGAAGCTTTATGCGTCCTGTATATTTAAAGGAGGATGGATGAAGCGGTGGAGGAAAAGAGCCGGGAGGCAGCGGGGGGTGTCATTGTCAGTTTTTCTTATTTCATGTATACTCTTTTTGATGTATACTTTTGTTGGAAAAATCTAGGAAGAATGGAGAGCCGGAAATGATTGACATGAAATTCCTGCGGGAAAATCCCCAGGCAGTAAAGGATAATATTCAAAAGAAATTTCAGGAGCATAAGCTTCCTCTGGTGGATGAGGTAATAGAGCTGGATGCCGCTTTGCGCAAAGCCAAGGGGGAGGCCGATGATTTGCGGGCCAAGAGAAACAAAATCAGCAAGGAGATCGGCGCCCTCATGGCAAAGGGCCAAAGGGATCAGGCCCAGGAAGCCAAAGTGGAGGTGGCCCAGGCGGCCAGGCGGCTGGAGGAGCTGGAGCCTCTGGAGGCCCAGCTGGAGGAAAAGATTAAAAAAATCATGATGACCATTCCCAATATTATGGATCCTACGGTGCCCATCGGGAAGGATGATTCGGAGAATGTGGAGCTGGAGCGCTTTGGAGAGCCGGTGGTTCCGGATTTTGAAATTCCCTACCATGCCCAGATTATGGAAAGGCTTTCCGGCTTGGATCTGGATGCAGCCAGAAAGGTGGCAGGAAACGGATTTTATTATCTTATGGGGGATGTGGCCAGACTGCATTCTGCCGTATTGTCCTATGCCAGGGATTTTATGATCGACAGAGGCTTTACCTACTGCATTCCTCCCTATATGATTCGTTCCGAGGTGGTGACAGGGGTGATGAGCTTTGGAGAAATGGATGCCATGATGTATAAGATCGAAGGGGAGGATTTGTATTTAATCGGCACCAGCGAGCATTCCATGATCGGAAAATTCATTGACACCATTCAGGGAGAGGAAATGCTGCCCTATACCCTCACCTCCTATTCCCCCTGTTTTCGTAAGGAAAAGGGGGCCCATGGCCTGGAGGAAAGGGGAGTCTACCGGATCCACCAGTTTGAAAAACAGGAAATGATTGTGGTGTGCAGGCCGGAGGAGTCTAAAAAATGGTATGATGTGCTTTGGAAAAATACTGTGGACTTTTTTAGAAGTCTGGATATTCCTGTGCGCACCCTGGAGTGCTGTTCCGGGGATTTGGCGGATTTGAAGGTAAAATCCTGTGATGTGGAGGCCTGGTCTCCCAGACAAAAGAAATACTTTGAGGTGGGAAGCTGCTCCAATCTGGGGGATGCCCAGGCCAGGAGACTGCGGATCCGGGTAAAGGGTGCATCGGGACAGAAGTACTTTGCCCATACCTTGAATAATACCGTGGCAGCTCCGCCCCGTATGCTGATTGCCTTTTTGGAAAACAATCTGGAAAAAGACGGCAGGGTACGGATTCCGGAGGCCCTGCGCCCCTATATGGGAGGAAAGGAAACCATAGGATGAGATTTGTATTTAACCACGATTATACCGGAAAAGTAAAGGAGGGCCCATGGAGAAAATTCAAATGACCACCCCTTTGGTGGAGATGGACGGGGATGAGATGACCCGGATTCTTTGGCAAATGATTAAGGAGGAACTGCTGCTGCCCTTTGTGGATTTGAAAACAGAATACTATGACCTGGGGCTGGAGCATCGGAATCAAACCGGGGATCAGGTCACCATTGACAGCGCTGAGGCAACGAAGAAATACGGAGTGGCCGTAAAATGCGCCACCATCACCCCCAATGCAGACCGGGTTAAGGAATACGGGTTAAGTGAAATGTGGAAAAGTCCCAATGGCACCATTCGGGCTATTTTGGACGGAACGGTTTTCAGAGCTCCTATTTTGGTAAAGGGGATTTCCCCCTGTGTAAAAAGCTGGAAAAAGCCCATTACCATTGCCCGCCATGCCTATGGGGATGTATATAAAAATACCGAGAGGATTGTTTGTGGTCCGGGAAAGGCGGAGCTGGTGTTTACCGATGCCTCCGGTCAGGAAACCAGACAGCTGATTCATGAATTTTCCGGTCCCGGCATTCTCCAGGGGATCCACAATGTGAATTCCTCCATTGAGAGCTTTGCCAGAAGCTGTTTTTCCTATGCTTTGGGAGAAAACCAGGATCTGTGGTTTGCCACCAAGGACACCATTTCCAAACAGTATGACCACAGCTTTAAGGATATTTTCCAGGAAATCTATGAAGGAGAATACCGGGAAAGGTTTGAAAAAGCAGGACTCACTTATTTCTATACTTTGATTGACGATGCTGTGGCCCGGGTGATGAAGGCCGAGGGCGGCTTTATTTGGGCCTGTAAAAACTATGATGGGGATGTGATGAGCGATATGCTTTCCTCTGCCTTTGGCTCCCTGGCCATGATGACCTCGGTTTTGGTGTCGCCCCAGGGCATCTATGAATATGAGGCGGCCCATGGAACAGTGCAAAGACATTATTACCAGCATTTAAAGGGAGAAAAAACCTCCACCAATCCGGTAGCCACCATTTTTGCCTGGACCGGAGCCCTGGCAAAAAGAGGAGAGCTGGATAACAACCCGGCTTTGCAGGAGTTTGCCAAGAGGCTGGAGGCAGCCACTCTTTCTTTGATTGAAGAGGGGGTTATGACCAAGGACTTGGCGGCTCTTTGGGAAGGAAAAGAAATAAGAGTGGTAAACAGCGGGGATTTCATTAAGGAAATCAGACAAAAGCTATGAATATTACATTTATTTTCGGATCTTCAGGCAGTGGTAAAACTACCACTGCTTTTCGGAATATAATAGATGCTTCTTTGGAAAATCCAAGACAAAATTTTTTTATTCTGGTGCCGGAGCAGTCCACCCTTCAGGCCCAAAGGGAGCTGGTGGAAATGCATCCCCGGCATGCCACAGGAAACATTGATGTGCTTAGCTTCAGCAGGCTGGCTTACCGGGTCTTTGACGAGCTGAATCTGGAACAGGAAACGCTGCTGGATGATCTGGGGAAAACTTTGATTTTGCGAAGGGTGGCAGGAAAAACCAGGGATACCTTACAAATCTGGCGGGGACATTATGTGAAGCCGGGATTTTTAGATCAGATGAAATCCCTTTTATCAGAGCTTTTGCAATATGATGTGAAGGAGGAGCTGATTGAGAAAAACCGGGAAAATCCGGCCCTTCCTCCCATTCTCCGGATGAAGCTGGGGGATATGCTGGCGTTGAAAAGAGCCTTTGATGCCTTTATTCAAAATAAGTTTATCACTCCGGAGCAGGTGCTGGACCGGCTGGCATCCTGTATCACCAAAAGCAGCCTTTTAAAGGAAAGTGTTTTTTTATTTGACGGCTTTACAGGATTTACTCCCATCCAGCTGCGGATCATTGAGGGCCTGATGGCTTTGGGAGCCGGGCTGACCTTTACCTTTACCCTGGGGCAGGAGACAGATGTCCATTCCCTTCCTGTGGAAACGGAGCTGTTTGCCCTTAGCAAAAGGATGATGGGGGACTTAGAGGCCATGGCAAAGACCCGGGGAATTCGGCCGGTGTATGTACATCAAAATCAAGGCATGAGGATTGCCCCCCGTTTTTTAAAGAATCCTTCGTTGGATTTTTTGGAGAAAAATTTTCTCAGGCATAGGAAAAACACATGTCCCGGGGCAAAGGGCATCTACATGGTGCAGGGATCCAGCCCCCAGGAGGAAATTGCCTTTTTAGGAAATGAAATTGAACGGCTGGTAAAGGAGAGGGGGTACCGCTACCGGGAGATCGGGGTGATCTGCGGGAATATGGCAGACTATGGAAGGGGCATCGGAAACCGCTTTCACCTGCTGGACATCCCTTATTATATGGATGAAACTGCCGGCATTGAAAACAATCAGCTGGTGGATTTTATTCAAAGGGCGCTGCAGCTGGTGTCGGATAATTTTTCCTATGAAAGCATCAATCCCTTTTTACGCTGCGGATTATGCGGTTTTGATTTGGAATCTGTCTGTTTGCTGGACAATTATCTTTTGGAAACGGGAATCCGGGGATATAAGAAGTTTTCGGCGGAATTTACCCAGCCTGCTGCAGGTATTTCCATTGAGGAGCTGCCTGCCCTCAATGCCTTTAAACAGGGGATGTTAGAAAAAATCCAGCCTTTGAAGGAAGCCCTGGAGGGAAGCATATCCATCTCCCAGGTGACAGCAGCCCTCAGGGGGCTTTTGGACAGTGTTTCTGCAGAGGAAAAGCTGAAGAAAATCGCAGAGGAATTTTCTGGAAATGGGGAGGAATTCCAGAGGGAAAGCAGAGAGGCCCCTTCTGGAGATATGGCAAAGGCCAGGGAATATGAGCAGGTTTTAGAGGAGGTTCTGGGGCTTTTTGAAAAAATGGAGGCCCTTTTGGAGGGGGAAAAGCTAAGAAAAAAAGAGGTTCTGGAGCTGTTTGTGGCTGGCTTTTCCCAAATTCAGGTGGGGGTGATCCCTGCAAAAGCAGACCGGGTGACAGTGGGAGATTTGACCAGAACCAGGCTGCCAAGAATTCGGGCCCTTTTTGTCATCGGGGCCGCCGAGGGAGCCTTGCCAAAAACCAAGGACAGCGGCGGAATTATCAATGACAGGGAAAAGAAGTCCCTGAAGGAGGCAGGGTTTAACCTGTCGGAAACCGTTACAGAGGATAT
>CALISX010000498.1 GCA_938041725.1 uncultured Lachnoanaerobaculum sp. | reverse complement strand
CCAAAAGCATATAGGCTCCCCTTTACAGCGGATTAAGTTGATCTGCATTTCTGAAACAGGGCAGTATACATCAACGGATTCTTTTAAATACTGCTCCCGTGTAATACACGGAGAGCTGCAACTGGCCTTTGACTACCACTCCCTGCGGCATACGCATGCAACCCTTCTGATAGAGGGCGGGGCCAACGTGAAGGATGTGCAGGTGAGGCTTGGGCATAGTAATATCCAGACTACGTTGCAGACGTATGTACACGATACTGAAAAGATGTCAGAGCGGTCCGTGGATCTCTTTGAACAGATTACCAGCATCTCATAAAAAAGGCACTGTCTCCGAAAAGTTCAACGGAGTTCAGTGCTTTTTCTTTTTCGGATATGGTTTTTAAAATTGCGGTGGCAAATGGGTGGCAAAACGGTATTTCCTCCCTCTAAAAACCCTGTAAAACCCTTACTTTATGCGGGATAACAGCGCCACTACCTCCACATTCACCGTCTGGGGGAACATGTCCACCGCCGCAGCCCTTTCCAGCACATAGCCTCCGGCCTCCAGCACCTTCACCTCCTCTGCAAAGGAGGAGGGCTTGCAGGAGATATAGATGATCTTTTCTGCTCCAAAGGCAATGATTTTAGGCAGAGCCTTGGGATGCACCCCTTCTCTTGGAGGATCCAGCACAATCAGATCCGGAGATGTTTCCAGACCTTCCACCACCTTCAGCACATCCCCCGCAATAAATTCGCAGTTAGACAGTCCATTGGCTGCAGCATTTTCCCTGGCAGCCTCCACCGCCTCCGGTACAATCTCCACCCCCACCACTTTTTTAGCATAAGGTGCCAGAATCTGGGCAATGGTGCCGGTGCCGGAATACAGATCAAACACATTTTTATCTTTGGTTTCTCCAATATATTCCCCCGCCTTGGCATACAGCACCTGGGCACCCAAGGAATTGGTCTGGAAAAAAGAAAAGGGGGTGATTTTAAAATGCAGGCCGGAAAGCTCCTCATAAATATAGTCCTGTCCGGATAGAATTTCTGTTCCCTGGTCAATCACTGCGTCCCCGTAGGAGTCGTTTAAAATATGCAAAATTCCGGAAATTTTCCCCTCCAGCACCAGGGCCTCCAGTCCCTCTTTCCATTGGAGTAAAAGCGCCCTTTCTTCCGCCCCCAGCCTGCCTGGGCCATTGACTTCATTGGGATCCGAAATAGACCCAAAGGAGGAAGTGGTAACCAATCCCGCCAAAATCTCCCCGGTTTTAATGCTGCGGCGAAGCAGCAGATGTCTTAACCATCCCTCATGGCGCTGCTTATGAAAGTAGGGAGTGTTCCGGGCTTTAAAAAAATCCAGCGTATAGGAAAGAATCCGGGTAAAGTCTTCTCCACAGATTTTACATCCATGCACTGTAACAATATCAAAATGTCCGCCCTTTTTGTGCATCCCCAAAGACAATGTTCCCCCCTTGGTTTCATCTCCAAAGGAAAACTCCATTTTATTGCGGTAATGGTCTCTAAGGGGACTGGGCAAGATCCCCTCCCAGATAAAGTCATGATTCACGGCTCCCTGTAAAAGGGAAAGCATCTGTCTTTCCTTTAGGGCCAGCTGATGGGCATAGCCCACACTTTGGTAGGTGCATCCGCCGCATACCTCCCGGTGGCAGCAGGGAAGGGGGGCATCCTCCAGAGGAGAGGGATCCAAAACCTCTAAAACCCGCCCCTCCAAAAAACCTTTCCTTTTTTTGGAGATCATAAATTTTACTCTTTGGCCGGGGATTGTCTTTTTAATCAATACCCGTTCTCCCTCCCAGGTAAGGACTCCTTTGTCTGGAAAATCCACTTGAGCAATGATACTCTCGCCTATATCGCCTTTTTTCATTTCCTCTTTCCTTCCCTTGTATACTGACGGCTCTGCCCTGCAACTAAAGCGCCCCGGCAGAGGTTCTTAACATCTGCCGGGGCAACATAGAATCTGGAACAGCACTACTGGGTGCAACCCTGGAGAATTACTCCTCCTTTACATCCTCGTCCTCAAAATAATCGTCATCAAAATCATCGTCAAAATCGTCTTCAAAATCCTCTAAATAGTCCGGAGTGAAGAACTTATATACAGCAAAAGCAATACCAGCCACACAGGCTACGATACCAACGATGGCCAGAACCCAAAGCACCGCATGCTTCTTCTTTGACTCATCCTTTTGCCTTCCAATCAGATCGCCCACAGAGCTTACCAAATCATCAACCTTATTTCCCAAAGCATTCACCTTATCCATATCCATGTCCTTTCATTTCCCTTGCAGGAGACACCTGCCTCT
>CALISX010000497.1 GCA_938041725.1 uncultured Lachnoanaerobaculum sp. | reverse complement strand
ACTAGGTACTTGGCTATCGGTTAGATAGTTGATTCCCATACGGTATAGATTCATAGCTCCAATGCGGTCATCGTTTGATTTATATCCACAGTTTTTACAAGCAAACAAATGTATTTTCTTGTTACGATTGGCTTTTTCAATATGTCCGCAAACAGGACAGCATTGACTCGTATAACGAGGGGCTACTTTTAATACGAGAGACTGGTTCTGTTTTGCTTTGTAAAGTAGCTTTTGCTCTAAATCATAGAACGACCATGATACAGATACATAACGGTCTTTTGTTCGTACACGTTCAGTAACAGAACGAACTCCACTTAAATCTTCTAAGACGAAGAGAGTATGCTTTGGATTAGACTCCACGAGTGCCTTCGATACCTGATGATTGACATCCCGCATCCAACGGTTTTCTCGTGAACCAATAGTTTTTAGTCTACGCCTTGCTGATGGAGTCCTACGCATCTGTAATTCTTTGCGAAGTTTAGAATAATGAGTACGTTTCTGTTTAATGGTTTTACCACTAACAAAGCCTGATTTATGTTTACTGTCGTAGGTTGCAACAACAAAGTTAATACCTCTGTCAATACCAACAACATTGCAGATTTCAGCATCTTCACATTCTTCCACTTCATAAGTTACAGGTATGTGTAAAAAATACTTGCCGTGCTTATTTACAAGTTTGGCTGTACCAAAACTATAAATACTATGGTCAAAATATTTAGACATACCCTTAGCAAAATATGGCAGTTTTACACGTCCATCTAAAGTATTTACGGAAAAGCAATGATTCGTAAGAGAATAATCCCTATTCCAAACAAGGTCATATTGCGGTTTTGTGAAGTTAGGTTTAATCCACTCATTCTGATTTCCAAGAATGGTCTTGTATCTGGCAATCACAGTCTTTAAAACAGATTGAGCCATTTGAGATTTTAAACTGAATCTATTTCTTAAATCAGAATACAGCACCTTGTTAAGAGCAAACTGCTTTAGATTGTGTGTCTGGAATACATAATTTGAAACATAGTTGCAAGCATCTGTATAGGCAGACATAGTTGTATTAAGTAATGTTTTATCATCATCACTTGGAACTATTTGAATTTTTGCTGTAACAGTTATCTGTTCCATATATACTCCTTTCATTGATATTTCACTGAAAATATTATATAATAACAATTAGTGAAAATCAATAATTAGAGGTAATATTATGGATAATAAATATAATCGTCATAACAGGCGTAAATACAGTTTAAAAGTACATATCGTATTAGTGACAAAATATCGTAAACAGCTACTGGGAAGCAACATTGCTGACGATGTAAAACAAAAGATATTCGATATTTGTAAATCTCATAATTGGGAAATAATTGCTATGGAAACTGACAAAGACCATATACATTTTCCAGTCAGTTATACCACTACCGATAAGGTCTGTGATATTGTAAAAACCATCAAGTAAGAAACAACTCATTGTTTATGGGTTAAATATAACAGTTTTCTTTCCA
This sequence comes from uncultured Lachnoanaerobaculum sp., assembly GCA_938041725.1. Lineage (GTDB taxonomy): Bacteria > Bacillota > Clostridia > Lachnospirales > Lachnospiraceae > Lachnoanaerobaculum. Next base: position 1,264 of record CALISX010000497.1, on the reverse strand, counting down.
AACAGTATTGGAAGAAACACATCTTTTGGTCTGATGGTTATTTTGCTTGTAGTATTGGGGAAGTATCGTCATCTACAATTTAAAAGTACATCGAAAGCCAAGGGTAATGGTTAAAAAATTACAAGACTCCTCCCACCACCCAAGGGTAGTGGGTTTCCGTCTATGACAACCGAAAGGATTTTATTTATGAAAAGGGTGCCTGGGTGCTGAACAATCAGGAGCAGGTGCGCTATGTCGCCAGGGAGGGGGGCGGCACCAGCAGGCTCACCAGAGTCTCCCACTCTGGCAGCGGCATCTCCAGCAAGACCTCCACCTCCAATGGAAAGCGTTCCACCAAGGTTTCCGGCCATGTAAGCACCGGTGGGGAAACCGCCGCCCCTCAGGACACTGCAATAGAAACCACCCAGGTGCAAAGCACCCAGACCCAAACCACTGCCGCCCCTGCCCAGACTACCGCTACCGCTGCTGTCTCTAAACGGCGCAGAAAGAAAAAAGGAAAAAACCAGACAGCTGCCGTCACCACTGCTCCGGAAACAGCAATGCCCACTGCTGCTGCCCCCTATTCCGGCTCCCAGGTACGAGCCCTGGTGGATCAGGGGCTCAACGAAAAGGAGGCCCAGCTGTATCTGGAAATCAATGCCTACCGCACCAGCCAGGGCCTTTCTCCCCTGTCCTGTTCCAAATCCCTGACCCAGGTGGCCAGAACCCATGTGCAGGATTCAAACCAGTACCACCCGGAAAACCAGAAGGATCCCCGGGGAATCCAGGGAGATCTCCACAGCTGGTCCTCCCATGGCCACTGGACAGGCTTTGCCTATACTCCGGATCAGTATTATCTGGTGGACCTTATGAAAAAGCCCTCGGAGATCACCTCCTACCCCGGCAGCGGCTATGAGATTTCCGCCTACTTTAATCCAATTGCTGCTTCTCCCATGGAGATCACAGCAGCCCTGGCTGTGAATACCTGGAAACATTCTACGGAGGACAATGCCCTGTTAACCTCCAGCGGCAATTATAAAAATATCCATACCATGGGAGTAGGTATTTCCGGCAATTACGCCCATGTATGGTTTGGAGAAGTGCCGGATCCCCAGGGATATTACACCGAAAAATAAAAAAGGGGCCTGGGGCGCTGGCAATGAAGGGCGACCAATTATTCTTCTCCCTGCAACTGAGGAAAGAGTTCCTTCATGGCAGGGTAAATCCTTTGGAATTTCCGATATTGTTTTTCGTATTTTTCCACCAGCTCCGGTTCCGGCGCAAT
>CALISX010000496.1 GCA_938041725.1 uncultured Lachnoanaerobaculum sp. | reverse complement strand
AAAGGGAGTGCTCTTTCCCTTTTCCCCTTTGTAAAACCAAAGCAGAAAAAAAGGAATCAGAAAACCAAAATCCCGGAGGGCTTCCAAAGAATAAGATACATCAAAGGTATGGTCAAATAAAAAGCTTCTCATAGGCGTCAAGAAGAAATTCAGTATATCTGTTTCAAGCAGAATTACAATCAAATACCCGGCCAATTGATTCTTTCGGTCTCCATAGAAGAAATCCAAAACCAGCATAATGGTGATGCAAAGTGTCCCGTAATCCATGGGAAGACTAAGGAGCAGCAAAGCCAGAATAAGGATAACCTTAAAGAAAACATTTTTAACGGTTCTAAATATATGGACGGCCAGCAATCCAAGAAAAATATTAAAAAGAATATTAAAAAACAGAGGATCAAATTCTCCCTTTGTGAAGAGAAAAGAAAAGGGAAAGTAGCTGATCCACGCAAACAAAAAGAGCCGCAGCAGATATTTTTGAAAGGATTTTGTATGATGATAGCCCTCTACAGCAGCAAAAAACATAACGGGTCCGGTGATCCGTCCAATGAGATCCATTATGAGGAATAAAACAGAGTCATAGGCTACAAAGGTCACAGCAATGTGGTCAATCAGCATGGCTGCAATGGCAATGTACTTCAAAGTGGTCAGGGTCAATCCCTTGTTTGTGTTTCCATCAATCGTTAGGTTTTCACTCATCTGTGTTTTCCTTCCTGAAGATAATCTGTTGCTTAAACTCCCAGGCCAGGCGGGCAGGCGCCGCAGTGTGTGGGGCCTGCCCGCCGTAGGGTTTACTGCTTTACCTCAAATCCGGCGGCCTTCAGGGCATTAATCACAGTATCCAGGGAAAAGCCTCTGGCCTTTAAGCCCTCGGGAATGGTTAATTTCTTTCCTACAGTTGCTAAAATTGTGGGATCGCCAATTTGGCTCAGGCCCAGATTCTTAAATACATCTACAATCTCAGGATGCTCCTGTACCAACTCAAAAACAGTTTTAGAAAGATCAATTATCTTTGCCATTTTATTCTCCTTCATAAATCAAAAACATGGTTTAGACAGGGATTCTCATGTCTCTGCCAAACCTGCAAACCTTTGCTGCCCCTTTATTATACGAAGAGGAAATGGTAAGGTCAAGGTAACTTTGAAGGCTGTAATTTGTGATTTGGTGCTATGACAACCAAAGTATTCTATGGTATAATGTGAGTATTTCATGAGAATAACTTGAATAGAAGTACTTTTTCCTGAAAAAAACAAGAAAAATGAAGAAATTATGTTTTTTTGGTTAAGAATAGGGGAACAAGAAAATGGATATGGAGAAAAGAGATGTTTTTCGCCAGGCGGATGAAGTTCTTTCCAATGTGGAAAGAGCCATTACCACCGGCAACTACAGGAATTTAAGCAACCAGGTGGGACAGGCTGCCAAAGGGATTATTCAAAATCAGTTTGGGAGAAGAAATTTTGAAAATCAGCCTAAAATTGTATTAAAGGGTAAGGGAGGTGCCGGGGTTCAAACGGTTGTGGGAATTGTGGGACTGGTATGTTTGACCCCCTTTTTAATTTTGCTGTTGACGGCCACCTTTACACTGCCCAGCTTTACCCGGATTGTTACTGTTTTTTTTGATTTGATTTTGCTGGTTTTGGGGGGGTTATGTGCTTTCCTGACTGCCAATGGAGTGAGACATTCATGGGATCTGAACCAGGCGCAGAAGTATTACCGTTTCCTGAGCATGAAGGGGATCAATTCTATTAACACCCTGGAGCTTGGAGAGTTTACCAGTCGGAAAGAGCATCAGGTGCAGAAAGACCTGCGGAGAATGATTGATAAAAAGATTTTCCCCCAGGGGCATTTGGTTAGAGGAGATAAATTGTTCTTACTGGATCATGAAGCCTTTCAGCTTTATAGAGAAGAGGAAGAAAAGAAAAAACAGCAGATCAAGGCAGAACAGGAAAGAAAAAAGAATCTAAAGGATGATTCTGCCGCTTCCCATTTATCCAAGGCCCAGAGGGAACAGTGGCTGAATTTCCTGACCCAGGGGGAGGCTTATAACCGGGAGATCGAAATTCTGCGTAAAGGGATTACCAATACCAGAATGTCCGCCCATTTGGATCGTTTCCTCTGTCTTTTGCAGGAAATATTTGACCATTTGCGGGTGAATCCAGAGAAGACCCAGGAGCTTCGCCGGTTTATTGAATATTATCTCCCCACGACCAAAAAGCTTTTGGAAAAATACCGGGAGTTTGAACAGGTCAGCGTCCCGGGAGCAGAAATAACAGAGGCCATGGGGGAGATTGAAAAGACCTTGGACACGTTAAATCTGGCTTCAGTGGAGCTGTTAAACAGCCTGTTCCAGGACGATGTATTTGACATTACCGCCGATGCAGAGGTTTTGCGGAGCATGCTGGCCAAGGACAGTCTGGTGAAGGAAGAAATACTGCAAAGATCCTGATGCATATCAGGCTATGTGTCAGTTTTACAAAAACAAGAATATCAGGAAAGTAAATTTAGCGAAAGTCCTGCCTTGGGTTTCATAAATCCCATCGGTGCCTTTCGCAGAAAGACGGGATATGATTATGAGTGAAGAAAATCAATTCTTAAAAAAACCGGAAGAGAACCCTCTGGACTTTGGAAGCGGCGGCCTGGAGCTTACCCTGGAACCCTTTGGCGGGGAGCCTCCTGTGCCGGAAGTAAAGTCCCAGGCCCTGGAAAAGCCCCAGGCAGAGGATTTTAAAAATCAGGAAAATCTTTCTCCCCAGGAAAGAAAGATGGTGGATGATTTTGCCCAAAAGATTGATATTACCAACTCCCAGATAATTTTACAGTTTGGGGCCGGCAGTCAAAAAAAGGTGGCGGATTTTTCCGAAAGGGCATTAAATTCTGTAAAGACCAAGGATCTGGGGGAGGTGGGAACCATGCTCACCAGTGTGATCGCCCAGCTAAAGGGGATGGACAGCTCAGAGGATTCCAAGGGTTTTTTAGGTTTCTTTAAAAAGAAGGCCCATGAACTGGAGGCCTATAAGGCCAAGTATGCCAAGGTGGAGGTGAATATTAACCGCATCGTTTCCGGTTTGGAACAGCATCAGGTAACCTTGTTAAAGGACATTACCATGCTGGATAAGATGTATGAGGTAAATCTCACCCATTTTAAGGAGCTTACCATGTACATTCTGGCAGGCAAGAAAAAGCTGGAGGAGGCCAGAAGGGTGGAGCTTCCCAAATATATGGAAAAAGCCCGGCAAAGCGGCCAGCAGGAGGATGCCCAGGCTGCCAAGGACTATGCAGACATGTGCGACCGGTTTGAAAAAAAGATTTATGATCTGGAGCTGACCCGTACTGTGGCATTACAGATGGCGCCCCAGATCCGGCTGATTCAAAGCAACAATACGGTGATGGCGGAAAAGATCCAGTCTACTTTGGTCAATACCATTCCCCTTTGGAAAAGCCAGATGGTGATTACCATTGGTCTTAGTCATTCTTTGGAGGCAGCCAAAGCCCAGGCAGCGGTTTCCAATGCCACCAATGATATGCTTCGCAAAAATGCAGAGGCACTGCGTATGGCTACGGTGGAAACCGCCAAGGAATCGGAGCGGGGCATTGTGGATATTGAAACTTTAAAGATTACCAATCAGACCCTGATTTCCACCTTGGACGATGTGATCCGGATTCAGGAGGAAGGAAGGCAAAAGCGCCAGGCTGCTCAGGCTGAGCTGCAAAACATCGAAAACGAGATGAAGGCCAAGCTTTTGTCCATCAGTCACCTGCAAAGTCAGATTCCCCGGCAGAATTAAAGGAGAAAGTATGCTTGACAGGAACCTTTTCTATTTTGTATAATTCCCTGGTATGCCGCACGGAACGGGTTTAAGCTGGTTTACACCCTAACGGCGAGTAAATAGATAAGGAGGTCCTTATGTACGCAATTATTGCAACTGGCGGAAAACAGTATAAGGTATCTGAGGGAGATGTGATCAGAGTGGAGAAGCTTCCTGTATCCCCGGGAGAGCAGGTTACCTTTGATCAGGTGCTGGTGGTAAGTGATGCAGAGGTGAAGATCGGTACCCCTACAGTGGATGGCGCCAGAGTGGAAGCTACGGTGGAAAAAGAGGGTAAGGCAAAGAAGGTCATTGTATACAAATACAAAGCCAAGAGCGGTTATCACAAGAAGAACGGTCACAGACAGCAGTATACCCAGGTAAAGATTGATAAGATTCATTTTTAAATAGATGATCGACATTAAGGTTTACTGTAAAAACAGCAATTATGTGGGGATCCTTTGCCGGGGCCATGCAGGATTTGGCCCGGAGGGAAGGGATATTCTCTGTGCCGGTGTTTCCGCACTTTTAATTAATCTGGAAAATTCCCTGGAGCAGTTTACCCAGGAGGAATATTTTGCAGAGGCGGAGGATGGCTGTTTTCACCTGTCTTTAACCAACAGAGGGGAGAGAGGGGGACTATTGCTGGACTCCTGCGTATTTGGACTGATGAATATCAGCGAGGAATACGGGGAAGAATTTATTCAAATCAGTTTACAGGAGGTGAAGTAGATGTTAAGAATGAACCTTCAGCTTTTTGCCCATAAAAAGGGAGTGGGATCCACCAAGAACGGACGTGACTCCGAGTCTAAGAGACTGGGTGCAAAAAGAGCAGATGGACAGTTCGTTTTAGCCGGAAACATTCTTTACAGACAGCGGGGAACAAGAATTCATCCCGGTGTGAATGTGGGACGGGGCGGAGATGATACCCTTTTTGCCAAGGCGGATGGTATTGTGCGCTTTGAGAGAAAGGGAAGAGATAAAAAGCAGGTTTCCGTTTACCCAAGAGCAATTCAAGAATAAGTTACTTTTGCAGGCTTCATACTCACCGGTATGGAGCCTTTTACTGTATAAGTCCCCGACCGGCGGAAATGTAGATGGGCATGCTTGCATGCAC
>CALISX010000495.1 GCA_938041725.1 uncultured Lachnoanaerobaculum sp. | reverse complement strand
TCCTTTGGGATTCTCCGTCTCCTCTCTCTTACGTCCCGTCTTCCGATGCACTGAGCTCTGTAAATCCTGCGGCGATTCCTGTTTAAAGATCCGGCAGCGCATCGTATCCGCACAGAAGCTGTGAGAGCACGAGGGAGCCGGTTCAATCTATAGCAAAACACTATAAGTATAACATAGGAAGGAGGAAGGGGGAACAGTGGAAACGTTTTTTTTTCGGAAATGAAGTGAAAACTTTTCCGGAATCCTGATCTTAAGCTACAATTTCAAACTGCAGTCCGAAAAAGCCGGGCCGGAGATCTTTCCGGTCCGGCTTTTTCGCCTTCATCAGGCCTGCGCCGCGGCCGCGCTCTTAATTCCCGTGAGCTTTAAAACCTCCTCTACGGTCTCGACAGGGACGATCTCCAGCTTCTCCCTTACCTCCTCCGGAACATCCCGGAGGTCGTCCACATTATCCTTTGGGAGCAGGACCTTCCGGACACCGGCGCGCTGGGCGGCCATGAGCTTCTCCGGCAGTCCTCCGATCGGATTCACATCCCCCTCGAGGGAGACCTCTCCGGTCATCGCGATTCTGGGTGTGACGGCGTGCCCGGTCACGAGGCTCGCAATCGCGGTCGTCAGCGTGATGCCGGCGGAGGGGCCGTCCTTCGGCGTGGAGCCGTCCGGCACATGGATATGGATATCATTCTCCTTAAAGACGGAGATCCTGTCCGGAAACATGGATTTTACGAGGCTCACCGCGATCTGTGCGGACTCCTTCATGACATCGCCGAGCTGTCCGGTAATGGTGATCTTGCCGTCTCCCTTTGTGGGGAGCGTTTCGACGTAGAGGATCTCTCCTCCGACGGCGGTCCAGGCGAGTCCGGTCACGACGCCGGGCTTTCCCTCGTCCTTTACCTCGCGGTGGTTCAGAGGGTGCATGTCCAGAAAGTCCCGGAGCTCGGATTTCTCCACCCGGATCTTTTCGCCCTGTCCCCGCACGGAGCGGACCGCGGCGATGCGGCAGAGGGTGTCCATCCTCTTTTTGAGTCCTCGGACACCGCCCTCTCTGGTGTAGTCGGATATGATGGTCCGAAGGGCATCCTCCGTGAGCTCCACATTCTCCTCCGTAAGGCCGACCGAGGAGAGCGCCTTCGGCAGGAGGTGCCGCTTTGCGATTTCAAACTTCTCCGTGGGCGTATAGCCCTGGAACTGGATCAGCTCCATGCGGTTTAGGAGCGGAGACGGGATAGTGTCCACGGTGTTCGCCGTGCAGATGAAGAGCACATCGGAGAGGTCATAGGGGACATTCATATAGTGATCCGTAAAGGTATTGTTCTGCTCCGGATCCAGCACCTCCAAAAGAGCACTGGCAGGATCCCCATTATAGGAGGAGGCCAGCTTGTCAATTTCATCCAGCACCATAACAGGATTGGAGGTGCCTGCCTTTTTCATACCGTCCATAATCCGTCCGGGCATGGCACCAATATAGGTTCTTCTATGTCCCCTGATATCCGCCTCATCCCGCACACCGCCCAGAGAAATCCGCACGTATTCTCTGGACAAAGCCTGGGCAATGCTTTTGCCGATGCTGGTTTTGCCCGTTCCCGGAGCCCCTGCAAAAAGCAGAATGGAGCCGCTTTGCTGCTTGTTTAAGGACATAACCGCCAACTGCTCAATGATTCTTTTCTTCACCTTCTTCAAGCCGTAATGCTCCTCATCCAGAATCTCCTCGGCTTTGGAGAGGTCAATCTCCTTTGGCTCCTCTTTGGTCCATTTCAGGGAGGTTAAAAAGTCCAGATAATTGTACAGAAGGCCGTATTCATGGCTGTCCTTACCCTCCTGCTTCATCCGGTTCAATACATTCTCCGCCTCTTTTCTGGCTTCCTCATTCATGCCGGATTGCTTAATCTTTTCCTCAAACTTTCTCACATCAGAAACATTTTCCGGATGCAGATCATCTAATTGCTTTTGCAAAAAGTTGATCTGTTTTTTGATGGCATCCTCCCGATAAGCCCTTTCATGGGTTTCCTGCTGGGCCTGCTTGGCCTCCTCCCGCACCTCATAGATGGCCATAAACTCCCGCACAAACTGTTCAATCAGCTGTGCTCTTTTGGCCTGGGAATCCTCCCCCAGGACAGCATATTTTTGATCCGGAGTAATGTTCATAAAGGGAGAAAGCCCCACCATCACCTCATTTAAGTTTTTCCAGGCCAGCACATAGCCCCTGGCCACCAGCCCCCACTGAAACTTGGTGACATAGTTTAACATGGCCTCCTTCAGCTCCGACAGCTTGGCCGCCGCCTCCTGGGCAGGATAATCCTGGATTTCCGGTCGGCTGACCCCAATCACATTGCCTGTGGGAAAGTCAATATGCTCCAGGTTGATACGGCTTTCCAGCTCAATATTAGCGCCCCCCTCTTCGTCCACCCCCAGGATCACCCCAGTTACGCCAATGGGATACAGATCCTGAATCCCCAAGGCCGTTGGATAGCTGGAGGGGGACTTGGTAAGAACAAAGGTTACCCGTTCCCCTGCCGACAACTTGTTCAGACCTGCCTCGCTTAAATGTTCTTTTCTAAAATATATTTTCGTATCCGGTAATACTGACATGTTGTGAACCGGTATAATGATCATAATGCCTCCTCTGCTAGCACTTTCATTTGTTGAGTGCTAAGACTTGTTAAAAAGAAAGGAAGTTGAAAACCAATGGTATCAACTTCCATCTCCACTGAAAAAAGTATAGCATTAGCACTCACTCATGTCAAGTGATAATTATATTTTGCACAACTTGCCCCGGATGCTTCCTGGATCACTGTAACAATCCATCCCTGCCCGATTTCCTATAAGGCCCGAAAAGATCAGGAAGAGGGCACCAGGGTTATCACCACCAGCTCCGGAGGATTGAAAATCCTGGGAATCCTGGTGCTTTCCCTGGCCAGTCCCCGGCTTACAATCATAGCGGTATCCTCCACCTGGTATTTCCCGCCGGCATATTTGGGAAACCATCCCTGGTTTGGTGCAAATACGCCGTTAATAAGCCCCGGAATCCGCCATTGTCCCCCATGGGCATGGCCGGCCAGCACCAGATCAAAGGGATACTTTGCATACAAATCAATGGATTCCGGCCTGTGGGCCAGTAAAATCCGGTATTTCCCCTGGGGAATTTCCTGAGAGATATGCTCCAGCTGTTCCTTCACATCGGGGCTGTTTCTGATATACCGTAAAGCAGAGGGGTCATCAAGCCCCCCAAGAAAAAGCTCCTGATCTCCCAACCGAACCAAGGCAGATTCCCCCTGCAAAATGTTTACCCCATGGGAGCGGAAAAGCTCCAGAATTTTTTTTATGCGTCCGCTCCAGTATTCATGATTTCCCGTAACATAGTAGCAGGGATATTTTCCCTCAATACCCTCTAAAAAATACCGTACATTGGCATCCGGCAAAACATCATCGTAAATATCTCCCCCCAGCAAAAGCAGATCCGGCTTTTCCCGGGCGATGGCCTGGAGCAGCTCCTCCTCCCTTTCCCCGTATTTGCAGGAATGAAGATCTGTTATCAGCAGGATACGGATTTCCCGGGTTATTTTATCCGTTGGTATGGTATAGCGGCGGATTCTAAGTCTTACATCAAAGGCCAGGAAAGCAATCCCGGCCAGAACCAAAATAAAGACCAAAATCACTGGCCTTTTACGAAAAAAGCCCACGATAGGCATAAACTCCTCCATAAAACTTCCATTGCTGTAAAGGAACGCTGCCTACGCTCTTCCTTTTGTCCCGGCAAAGATTCCCTGTAAAAAATCCTGCATACAGGGTAAAACCTGCATCAATTCCTCCTCTGTAAACTCGTGTCCTGCCCCGGGAATGGGATAAAAAGAGGCCCTTTGATACACCTGGGCAGCCCTTTGGGAGTAGGAAATATCCACCAAAGCATCCCTGTCTCCATGGATCAGGCATACCGGACCGGGATACTTCCCGATCTCCTCATATACGGAATAGTCCCATACATCCTCCGCATACATTCTTCCCACCTGCATCCAGCCTCCAAAAAGATCAATGCGCTCCGGGATATCTCCCTTTGCAGCAAAGTCTCTATGCACATCATCGGGAATGGAAAAGGCAGGGTATAATAACACCATCCCCAAAACCGTCTCCGGCCTGGAGGCGGCGGCCACGGCACAGGCCATTCCCCCCTGGCTGCCCCCCACCAGCACAACCCGGTTCCCGTCCACATAGTCCCAGGACTTTGCAGCCTGTAAAATATCCCGAACATCTCCCGCCTCTGTCATCACAGACATATGGGCATTATCCAGGCTGCTGCGGTTGCGCCCCACCGATCCCCCGGGGAAATCAAAGGTATAGGCGGCATACCCCTGTTTTACAATGCTTTTTGCATAGGGGATCATGGAGGTATGGTCGCCCCCCAGTCCATGGGCCAGCACCACTAAGGGCAGAGCCGCCTCCGGCGGGGTGCCGGGAGGGAGGTACAGCACTCCGTAAATATTTTTTTCCCGGGAAACCACCGGACGGGTTAAACGCAAAATACGATTTTCTTCTTCCTTCTTCATTCTTTTCTACCAGTTTCCATGAACGCTTTCCCGGATATAGGTATTATAAATCCGCTCCACTCCCTCCATCTGTTCCCGGGTTAGTGGAGGAAAATCAGAGGCCGCCGCATTGGAAAGCACCTGCTCTGTTTTACTGGCTCCCGGAATCACCGTGCTTACTTCCTCAAACATCAAGACCCAGCGCAGGGCGTAGGGAACCAAATTCTCGGTGCCGAAAAGCTTTTTCAGCTCCTTTGCCGCCTCCAGTCCCAGCCTTTTTAAACTGCCGTCAATGAAGGCCTCCATGTTTTCAGGACTGTAGCCCTTGGCTGTATGGGGATTTAAGCCCCGTCCGCATTTGGTCACAATATAAAAATGCCCTGGATGCTTTTTAATAAAGGC
>CALISX010000494.1 GCA_938041725.1 uncultured Lachnoanaerobaculum sp. | reverse complement strand
TCCACCTGCTTTACATTCAGCTCTTCCTTCACAATTTGCAGGAAATAGGAATTCAGAGGATGATCGGCCTTTACATACATATGGGCAATGGGCTGCCGGTTTTTTACATTGGCGGTATTTCTGGCGGCCCGGCCCAGGGTCACAATCCTCAGCACTTCCTCCATATTGTCTTCTAATGTCTTGTCAATCCAATCCTCTCTCACCTGGGGGAAGTTGGTCAAATGAATGCTTTTTGGAGCCTCCTTATCCACACTGCGCACCAGATTTTGGTAAATCTCCTCTGTCATAAAGGGAATCATGGGAGCGGCCAGCTGACAAAGCTGATACAGGGCGGTGTATAAGGTCATATAGGCATTGATCTTATCCTGCTCCATTCCCTTAGCCCAAAACCGCTCTCTGCATCTTCGCACATACCAGTTGCTTAAATCATCGGTAAAGCTCTGGAGCGCCCTGGCGGTTTCTGTGATTTTATAATTGGCCAGATTCTCATCCACAGTTTGGATCAAAGTATTCAGCTTGGACAAAAGCCACTGATCCATAACCGAGAGCTTTTCGTACTCCAGACTGTACCGGGTGGGGTCGAAGCTGTCAATATCCGCATAGAGGATATAAAAGGCATAGGTATTCCACAGGGTTCCCATGAATTTTCTCTGGCCCTCCTTTACCGCCTTGTCATGGAAGCGGTTGGGAAGCCAGGGGGCGGAATTATAATAAAAATACCAGCGGATGGCATCTGCTCCCAGGACATTCAAGGCCTCCATGGGATCCACCGCATTGCCCTTGGACTTGCTCATCTTTTGGCCGTCCTCATCCTGCACATGCCCCAGAACAATCACATTTTTATAGGGAGCCTGATTAAAAATCAAAGTGGAAATAGCCAGCAGGGAGTAAAACCATCCCCGGGTTTGATCCACAGCTTCGGAAATAAAGTCCGCCGGGAACTGGGCCTTAAACAGATCCTGGTTTTCAAAGGGATAATGGTGCTGGGCAAAGGGCATGGAGCCGGAGTCAAACCAGGCATCCAGCACCTCCGGGGTTCTGGTCATGGTTTTGCCGCATTTGGGGCAGGGAATGGTAACCTCATCAATATAGGGCCTGTGGAGTTCAATATCCTCCGGACAGTTATCCGAAAGCTCCCTTAACTCTGCAATGCTTCCGACGCTGTGCATATGGCCGCAATCGCAAACCCAAACATTTAAGGGCGTTCCCCAGTAACGGTTTCTGGAAATCGCCCAGTCCTGGATATTTTCCAGCCAGTCTCCAAAACGCCCCTTGCCAATGCTCTCCGGAATCCAGTTGATGGTATTGTTGTTGCGGATAAGATCCTCCTTCACCTCCGTCATTTTAATATACCAGGACTCTCTGGCATAATAAATCAGAGGGGTGCCGCACCGCCAGCAGTGGGGATAGCTGTGTTCAAACACCGGAGCGTCAAAAAGCAGCCCCCGCTCCTTGAGATCCTTCAACACCAAAGGATCCGTATCCTTTACAAAGGTACCTGCCCACTTGGTTTCGGCTGTCATATTTCCCTGGGCATCCACCAGCTGTACAAAGGGCAGATCATAATTCCTTCCAATGCGGGAATCGTCCTCACCAAAGGCCGGGGCAATGTGTACAATGCCGGTGCCGTCTGTAAGGGTTACGTACTCATCACAGGTGACAAACCAGGCTTTTTTGGCAGGATGCACAAAGTCAAACAGAGGCTCATATTCTTTGTACTCCAGATCCTTCCCGGTAAAGGTCTCCAAAACAGTGCAGTCCTCCCCCAGCACAGTATCGGCCAGGGCCCGGGCCAGAATATAGATATACTCCCCCTGCTTGACCCGCACATATTCCTCCACGGGATTCACACAAAGGGCCACATTGCTGGGAAGGGTCCAGGGGGTGGTGGTCCAGGCCAGGAAATAGGCCTCCTCTCCCTTTACCTTAAAACGCACAATGGCAGAGCGTTCTTTCACATCCTTATACCCCTGGGCCACCTCATGGGAGGACAGGGGGGTTCCGCAGCGGGGGCAGTAGGGCACCACCTTAAAGCCCTTATACAGCAGCCCTTTTTCCCAAATCTGCTTTAATGCCCAAAACTCAGATTCTATATAGTCATTATGGTAGGTTACATAAGGCTTTTCCATATCCGCCCAAAAGCCTACGGTATCAGAAAACTCCTCCCACATTCCCTTATATTCCCATACACTTTCCTTACATTTAGCAATGAAGGGCTCAAGGCCGTAAGCCTCTATCTGGTCTTTTCCATCTATTCCAAGTGATTTTTCAACTTCAAGCTCCACCGGAAGCCCATGTGTATCCCAACCCGCTTTTCTTGGAACCTTATAACCCTTCATAGTTCTGTATCTTGGAATCATATCCTTGATAACTCTGGTTAAGGCATGTCCTATATGTGGCTTTCCGTTTGCTGTCGGCGGTCCGTCATAGAACATATATGTAGGAGCATCTTTTCTATCCTCAATACTCTTTTCAAAAATATGGTTTTCACGCCAAAACTTTTCAACTTCTCTTTCTCTCTCTACAAATTTAAGGTCTGTAGGCACTTTCTTATACATAAAAAATCCTTTCTTTGTAAGATGATTATAAAAAAAGCCTGCCCTGTAACAGGACAAGCCAAAACTTATATACCACCTTTACAACATACTATCATATGTGTTCCTATAACGGGGAAACCGGCACATCCTACTGTATTCAGACTGCAACTCGGGAGTGATTTTCATCCATCGCTCCGTATCGGTCTTACACCGTCACCGACTCGCTGAAACTTCTATCAAGGATTACTCTCTCCATCTTTGTTTTTATTTTATAACCGGTTAATATTATAATCATTTGTAGATATTATGTCAATGGCACAAAGGCTTAAATCCCCCTAAATAAGCCAAATTAGAGTAAAGGCACAATAAAATTAGCCCAAATATAAATTACCGGCATCGCAATAGCCAAAGCAGGTATCATATCTCCTGTAGGAATTTCGGTATACATATTAGTTATATCCTCCATTC
>CALISX010000493.1 GCA_938041725.1 uncultured Lachnoanaerobaculum sp. | reverse complement strand
CGGTGAGACGATTCAGGGTTCGCAGTTCTTTTTCCAGTTCTTCCACAATGTCCTCCTTTCCATGAAAAATACAGATATAAGTATAACATTCTGCCTATACTTAATCAATGCAGCCTTAGGATTTCCCTTTGAAATCAATGAACAGATTGGATTAAAAATGTCGGATCGGATTATAGGGAATTGGGGAATTATGCTATACTTTGGACAGTACAGGTGTTTGCAGTTGATGCAAGGATGAATAAAAGGAGGATTGGAATGGATGAACCAAAACAAAAGAAAAAACAGCCGGGAATTATAGACTATATTTTTCGTTTTGCAGGAAGCTATAAGTCCCAATACCAAAAAAGTATTGCTCTGGCTTTGGCCGGAGTGATTTGTGCTTTGGTTCCCTATTTTTTCATGGGGGATATTTTGAAAAAAATGATCGGAGGAGAAAAGGACTTTTCCCGGTATTGGCCGGAGGGGGGGGCCATTGCCCTGTTGTGGGTGCTTCGGTCCTTATTCCATACGGCCTCCACCAAACTTTCCCACCGCACGACCTTCGGTCTCATTGGCAATGTAAAAATCCAGCTTTGCGACAAGCTTTCCGCCCTGCCCCTGGGAACGGTGCTGGACATTCCTTCCGGGGCCTTGAAGAATATTGTTGTGGAGCGGACGGATTCTATGGAGCCCACCTTGGCCCATGTGATTCCGGAGTGTACTGCCAACATCAGTGCCCCGCTTTTGATGTTTATCTATTTGCTTTTTTTGGATTGGCGCATGGCTTTGCTTTCTTTGGCTACCCTGCCGGTGGCCATCCTTTGTATGGCCTGGATGTTTAAGGACTATGAAACTCCCTTTCGGAAGACCCAGGAAACCACCAAGGCTTTAAACGATACGGCAGTGGAGTATATTAATGGCATTGAAGTGATCAAGGCCTTTGGAAAGGCAGAAAGTTCCTATAAAAAATTTTCCCAGGCAGCCAATGCCAATGCCGGAAGTTTTATTGACTGGATGCGGGGGACTTTGTCTGCTTTTTCCATTTCCATGGTCATCACCCCTGCTACTTTGTTGGCGGTGCTGCCTGTGGGGGCTGTGTTTACCATGGGGGGAAGCCTTTCTCTGACGGATTATATTACAGTGCTGGTGCTGGCCCTTGGGTTGATCACCCCTTTGCTTACTGTTATGGGCTACAATGACGATATACGAAAGGCCACAGCTATTTTTGAGGAAATTCAGAACCTTTTGGATTTGCCGGAGCTGGTGCGTCCTCAGGTGAGTAAAACCTTGCCGGATCAGTACGATATTCAAATAGATTCCGTACGCTTCGGATATGGAGAGCGGGAGATTTTACATGGCATTCATCTGGTCATTCCTGCCGGAAAGGTGACGGCTTTGGTGGGGCCTTCCGGCAGTGGAAAGTCCACCATAGCCAGACTGATTGCCTCCCTTTGGGATGTACAGGGGGGAAGCATTCGTATGGGAGGGGTGGATATCCGGGATATGTCTTTGGAGGATTATCACTCCTTGGTAGCCTATGTGTCCCAGGACAACTTTTTATTTGATACCACCATCCGGGAAAATATCCGCATGGGGAATCCAAAGGCAGCCCCTGGGGAGGAGGAGCGTATTGCCAAAGAAACCATGGAAATCTATGCTCCGCTTGCCCATCGTTTGGGGATTTCCAGTGTCAAATGGGAATTGGAAGACC
>CALISX010000492.1 GCA_938041725.1 uncultured Lachnoanaerobaculum sp. | reverse complement strand
GCTGATCCGCCAGACCCTGCACATAGAAAGCGGCCAGCTCTTTCCTTTTTCCGCCCTGACCAAACAGGGGAGAGAGGAAATTTTAGAATATATAGAAAGGATTTGCCATGAATGAAAATCGGATTTCCAGAGAACTGACGGAATTTTTAAATGCCAGCCCCACCGGGTTCCATGCAGTGGATCAAATTGAAAAAAAACTGTCACAAAATGGATTTTTATATTTAAAGGAAAATGCACACTGGGCTCTCCAGGGCGGGGGACGGTATTATACCAAAAGAAATGATTCCAGCTTGATCGCTTTTTCCATTGGCAATGCCCCGGACGCCCATTTTCAGATTACAGCAGCCCATAGTGACTCGCCCTCCTTTAAATTAAAACATCTGCCCCTTTTGGAAAACCAGGAGTATCTTCGCCTGAATGTGGAGGGCTACGGGGGAATGATTTCCTATTCCTGGATGGACCGCCCCCTGGGGCTGGCAGGCCGGATCTATGTGGAGGGGGAAAGAGGGGTGGAAAAAAGACTGTTTGCCCCGGACAGGGATCTTTGCATCATTCCCAGTATTTCCATTCATTATAATAGAGAGGTGAATAAGGGCTATGCTTTTAATCCTCAAAAGGATCTTTGCCCTTTGTTTTCTGCCGGAGTCCTAAGGGCAGAGGATTTTAAAAACATGCTGGGACGGGAGCTGGATGTGGATCCTGTCAGAATTTTAGCGGGAGATTTGTATTTGGTAAACCGCCAGAAAGCCCTTCTTTGGGGAGAAGGGGAGGAATTTATCTCTGCTCCCAGACTGGATGATCTGGCCTGCGCTTTTGCGGCTTTGGAGGCTTTTTTGCAGGTGGACAATCCTTCCCAGATCAATGTGTTTGCTCTGTTTGACAATGAGGAGGTGGGTTCCATGACCCGGCAGGGGGCCATGTCCACCTTTCTTTCCGATACCCTGCAAAGGATTGATTCGAATTCCGGCAGCGACAGAGAACACTATTATAAAATGCTGGCAGGGAGTCTTTTGGTTAGCTGTGACAATGCCCATGCCAAACATCCCAATCATCCGGATCGTACGGATGAGGTGAACTTTGCTTTGCTGAACAAGGGACTGGTGATTAAGGAA
>CALISX010000491.1 GCA_938041725.1 uncultured Lachnoanaerobaculum sp. | reverse complement strand
TGCGACTGCCACCATCACCACGATGAGGAGGAGCTGGAGGATAAGGCGCTGGATGTAAAAGCTCTGCCTTTGCAGATGGAAGATTTTATTTTGCAGATGGAGGAATTTTTAGGCAAGGGAAAGGAGCAGGTTCGGGAGCTTACCATTTATCCCGGTCAAAATAAATCCGGGGAGCCGGAAACCTTTGCTCCCTTCACCATCCGGTCCTCCCAGATTATTTCCATTGTGGGGCCTACCGGTTCCGGGAAAAGCCGTCTGCTGGCGGACATTGAGTGGGCAGCCCAGGGGGACACCCCCACCAAACGCTCCATTATGATCAATGGCAAACAGCCGGATCCCCAGTGGCGGTATTCCTCCAATAATAAACTGGTGGCTCAGCTGTCCCAGAATATGAACTTTGTCATGGATCTTACGGCCAGGGAGTTTGTCACCATGCATGCAGCCAGCCGCCATGTGGAAAATCCCCAAAAGGTGGTGGAAAAGATTCTGGGGGAGGCCAACCGTCTGGCAGGGGAGCGCTTTAAGCCGGAAACAGCAGTGACGGCCCTGAGCGGGGGCCAGTCCAGGGCCTTGATGATAGCAGATACGGCGGTGCTGAGCGCTTCCCCCATTGTGCTGATTGATGAAATCGAGAATGCGGGGATTGACCGGAAAAAGGCTTTGGATACATTGGTATCCGAGGATAAGATTGTTTTAATGGCCACCCATGATCCTTTGCTTGCCCTTATGGCGGATAAAAGAATTGTCATTGCCAATGGGGGAATTGTCAGGATTATCGAAACCTCTCCGGAGGAAAAGAAGATTTTGGAAAAACTGAATACATTGGATCAGGTGATGCAAAGGGCCAGGATGGATCTGCGTCTTGGCAAAGTGTTAAAGGAGGACAATGCGGGAAGGTTATAAAAGATCCCCCCTCTTTCGGGGAATGACGGAGGAGGAGATTGATCAGTGCATCAAGGATTCCGGAGCCCAGATTATCAGCTACCGGAAGGAGGATATGATTTTCAGGCAAAATGACAAGCCAAGGGAGCTGCTGATTTTGGTGGAGGGTTCTGTTGCCATTGGCAATGACACCCCCTCTGGGAAGCGAAGCATTATGGGGCTTTTTACAGAGCCCGGGGAACTGTTTGGAGAGGTGTTTTTGTTTTTGGACCATGAGGAATATGACAATTATGCCCAGGCCATGAGCCCCACCAAGGTGCTGGAAATTCCCAAAGGCTATATGTTTCCCACAGTGGGCTTGGGAGGGCCTGCCCACAGCAAAATGCTTTCTAATATGATGACCATATTTGCAAGAAAATCCTATTATTTGAACCGGCGGCTCCAGATCCTTTCCTGTTCCACTCTGCGGCAGAAAATCGCAAAGTTTTTGCTGCAGAATGTGGGGACATATGACCGGGTGGTGTTGAATATGAGCAGAGAGGAGCTGGCGGACTTTTTAAATACCGCCAGGCCCTCTTTGTCCAGGGAACTGATGAAAATGCAGGAGGAGGGGCTGATCAAGGCGGTGCGCCGGGATATTATCATAAAGGATCTCCAGGCTCTTAAGGAGATTTTATAAAAGAAATGTTTAGCAGTAACTGTAGTTACAGAAAAAGGTGTTTTTCTCTGTTATAGTATAGGAGAAGCCAAGAGAGAATGCCGGGAAGGCTGATGATCGGCCTTCCCCAATCATAAAGGCCGGCAAAGAGCTCAGCCGGCTTCCTGAAATGGGAAACCGTTTTGTTTGTAAGAGGAGGTTTTATTTTGGATAATAAGATGTTTTGTTATCAGTGTCAGGAAACAGCAGGAAATGCAGGATGTACCCAGGTGGGAGTGTGCGGCAAAAAGCCGGATGTGGCTGCCATGCAGGATCTTTTGATCTATGTGAGCAAGGGAATTTCTGCTGTTACCACCAGACTCCGGGAAGAGGGAAAGGAAGTGGGCCAGGATGTGAACCATCTGGTAACCCTGAACCTGTTTGTGACCATCACCAATGCCAACTTTGACAATGATGCCATTATTGCCAGAATCAAAAAGACATTGGAGGTAAAGAAGGAGCTTTTAGCCCAGGTTTCCAATAAGGAGAATTTGCCGGAGGCAGCCCTTTGGGAGTCCTTTGAGGAAAGCGCCTATGCCGAAAAGGCAGCAGGGGTGGGGGTTTTGGCCACCAAGGATGAGGATAAGAGAAGCCTTAGAGAGCTGATTATTTACGGATTAAAGGGACTTTCCGCCTATTCCAAGCATGCCAATGCCCTGTTAAAGGACAATGAAGAGGTGGATGCCTTTCTTCAGAGGGCGTTAAATGCCACCTTGGATGACAGTCTTTCTGTAGATGATCTGGTGGCCCTTACCTTAGAAACCGGAAAGCATGGTGTGGAGGGTATGGCCCTTTTGGATGCGGCCAATACCGGAGCCTATGGCAATCCGGAGATCACTGCAGTGGACATTGGCGTAGGAACCAATCCCGGTATTTTGATCTCCGGTCATGACCTGCGGGATCTGGAAATGCTTTTGCAGCAGACCCAGGGAACCGGGGTGGATGTATATACCCACTCTGAGATGCTGGCAGGACAGTATTATCCGGAATTAAAGAAGTATCCCAACTTAAAGGGCAATTACGGCAATGCCTGGTGGAAGCAAAAGGAGGAGTTTGAAAGCTTCAACGGTCCCATTTTAATGACCACCAACTGCATTGTTCCCCCCAAGAAAAGCTATATTGACAGACTGTATACCACAGGTTCTGCCGGCTATCCGGGGGCAAAGCATATCCCGGGAGACATTGGAGAAGAGAAGGATTTTTCTGAAATCATTGCCCAGGCCAAAACCTGCCCTCCTCCCACAGAGATTGAGAGGGGACAGATTGTAGGCGGCTTTGCCCATGCCCAGGTATTTGCTTTGGCAGACAAGGTGGTGGAGGCAGTAAAATCCGGTGCCATTTCCAAGTTTGTGGTCATGGCAGGCTGCGACGGACGTTCCAAGGCCAGAAATTATTATACGGATTTTGCCAAGGCCCTGCCTAAGGATGCAGTGATTTTAACGGCAGGCTGCGCCAAGTATAAGTACAACAAGCTTCCTTTGGGTGACATCGGCGGTATCCCCAGAGTGCTGGATGCAGGACAGTGCAATGACTCCTATTCCTTGGCTGTGATTGCCCTGAAGCTCAAGGAGATCTTTGGTCTGGCAGATATCAATGATCTGCCCCTGGAGTTTAATATTGCCTGGTATGAGCAAAAGGCTGTGATTGTGCTGCTGGCCCTGTTGTATCTGGGTGTGAAGAATATTCACTTAGGTCCCACACTTCCGGCCTTCCTGTCCCCCAATGTGGCCAAGGTTTTGGTGGAGAATTTCGGTATTGCAGGAATCAAAACTGTGGAGGAGGATATCCGTCTGTTCTTTGGAGACAGAGTTGAGGAAGACAAGAAAGTAGAGGGCAGGTATACCTCGGATATGCTGATTGGAGAGGTGCTTTCTGCCAATCCCGAGGCCGCCCAGGTGCTGATGGAAATCGGTATGCACTGTCTTGGATGCCCCTCTTCCCAGATGGAGACTTTGGCTGAGGCCGCCATGGTGCATGGATTGAATGTGGATGATTTGATTGGCAGATTGAATGCATTAGATCAATAGACCTGATTGAAGGGAGCTGCAAAGGGATGGAAGACATTTCTTTGGGGCTCCTTTTGCGTGGGGGCTGGATGCTTCCACTTAGTATTTGCCATGCTGATATGCCTGCTGATTTATTTTCTGGGACGAAACAATGTCAGTTCCGGATCCCTGGTTTTATCCGGCATCGTCTGTCTGCGTCCCCCTTTGAAATTGTGCGCCTGGCGGCGCACGTTTTTAACCGGGGAGAAATCTGAGGGTCATTATTTTTTTGCTGAGGGCCTGCTCTCCAGTGCTATGGCAGCATGGGAGCCGAAATATAGTATATTTTTCTCTGGGACTGTAGGATGCAGTACAGGGAAAACAGCATCCGAAAACAATAGCTGCTGCTGCGCCAATTTCCTTTGATACATGCAAACACTTTGTGCAGCCTTTTGTCCAGGGTATTCCGATGGATCCCCATGGCTTTGGTGGTGGACAGGGGTTCTTTGTCACAAAACAGCCAGCAGTAGAGTGTCTGCGCCAGGGAGGACTGCCCGTTCTTGTCTTTTTCAGCCAAAACCTGGGCTTCATGGAGGAGAAAGGTTTCTTTTAAGGGGCTGTTCTTTAAATTTTCAAATATGGGAAACAACATCAGCTGGCTGGACAGGATGAGTCCGGCAGGGGATTCCAGCAGCTTCAGGCTTCCGGCCAGCTGCTGCTGGGTGCGGTAAACAGACTCCATTTGGCATAAATCCTCAAAGGCTTCGCTGATGAGTATGGGGAAGGAGTATTCCTTTCCCAGTATGTCCAGCCGATGCAATAAATCATAGGAGTTTCTTCCCTTCTTAATCAATACAATATAAAATCCATTATCTGCAGCGGATAGAAGTGTCCGGGGCTGCTCCATATTTTCGAAGATTTCTGAAAAGGATATGGTATGGGTTTTCACCTTCTCATGTTCTATTAAAATCAACTGAAAGGTTTCTCCCTGCTCCTGGTGAGGGAGAGACTGTTCTGTTTGTTCTCCTTTTGAATCGGAGTACAGCAGACGCAGCAAAAGTCTGCTGTTGAACATAATCTTTGAGGTATCGGATAAACGAAAATATAATAAGTTCACAGCAGAAATCAAGGGAAGCAAAAGCCGCATCTGCTGCTTATGAAAGCTTTTGGGAGAGCTTAGGATCAGCCTGACAATCACATCCCCTTGATGCATAATATCGCATAAAATACACCTTCGTCCGGATAAAGTTTTTACATTATGATGAATTATAATGTTTTCGGAAAGCTGTTCGCTGAAGCTTCCAGAGAAATTGTCGGGCTGAAATTTGGCAGTATTTCCGGATTGCAGGGGAGGCACCAGACCCTTCCGGATGAAATCTCCCCAGTTTAAAAAATTCTCCACGGATTGTGAAAGTCTGGGGGACATGGCCAGGATAAAGTGCAGGGGGTCGGTGATGATAAGATCCGCTTCAAAATAAGAATAAATCTTATTGGTGAATTCCTGGAAATCAGAGGAATTCATGGAGGAAAATAAAATAATGTCCTCGGTTTGTAAAATAGAAGAATAGGTATCTGGCTGCTTGTCTGTCATTGTTCCCTCCGTGTGAAAATTTCACAGAAATCACCTGTGAAGTATGAAATCTTAATATTAAAAACAGGAATGATCGAACGCCATACTTTCTTAAAAATATACAATAATATGCCAGCAATCAATCAAAAAATAAAAATAAAATAAAATATTACTCATAATTATCTATAATTTTAATATAGACAATGGATAAAATCAATAAGTATCATTAAATTCTATTGAGATTGCAAAAGGAGAAATATTCCATACTCCCATGCCGGGGCCGGCACCACCATGCATATAAGTCTGTGGGATCCGAGCAGGAA
>CALISX010000490.1 GCA_938041725.1 uncultured Lachnoanaerobaculum sp. | reverse complement strand
CCCTTACCTCCCAAAAGATTTCTCATTGCAGCATCACCCTCTTTGAAAAGGTATACCCATTTTTTAGCCATGTAAATAACCTCCATCTAATATGTGTGGGGATCCGCCAAAGGGCGGACCATGTCCATTTCTTTCCAGAATTATAGCACAGCTTGCATAGGTATCAAAGCACATTATTTAGTTAGTATTACCTAACTGTCACTTTGTATAATATTACTTAAGCACAGCAACTCCCTTCTAAATAACTTACAATGAAAAGATAGCCGGCCCTAACTCTTTTTCCTCCAGACTTGCATTTATACCTTGAGTGTATATAATGAAATAAAGAAACCCGGCTTTTTCCAAGGGAATCTGCCGGAAACCTGCATCTATTATGCATTTTGGAGGAGCTTATGCATCAGGAAACCCCTATAACTGATACCCTGTACTATATCGGCGGCAGCGACCGCAGAAACCGGCTTTTTGAAAACGCCTATCCCATCCCGGAGGGCATGTCCTATAACTCCTATCTCCTGATGGGCGAAAAAACCATCCTCTTTGACTGTGTAGACCGTTCTGTGGAGGAGCTTTTTTTCGAAAATCTGGAATATACCCTCCAGGGCCGGCCCCTGGACTATCTGGTAATTACCCATATGGAACCAGACCACTCCGCCACCATCGGTGACTTGGCAGCCAGGTACCCGGGAATCAAGATCATTGGAAATGCCAAGATTTTTACTTTGCTGGGACAGTTTTTTTCCTTCTCTTTGGAGGAACGGAAGGTGGAGGTAAAAGACAATGATACCCTCACCTTAGGAGAACATACCCTGCGCTTTCTCTTTGCCCCCATGGTACACTGGCCGGAGGTGATGATGGTTTATCATGAAGCCCTGGGCACCCTGTTCAGCGCCGATGCCTTTGGCAGCTTTGGCGCCCTTTCCGGCAATATTTTTGCCCAGGAGGTGAATTTTGAAGAGGAGTGGCTTTCCGAGGCCAGACGCTACTATGCCAATATTGTAGGCAAATTCGGTCCCCAGGTTTTAAACGTGTTAAAGAAGGTATCCGGTCTGAAGATCGATCAGATCTGCCCCCTCCATGGCCCTGTTTTCAGAGACCCGGAGCAGATTGCCTGGTATGTGGACAAGTATCAGCACTGGGCCAGCTATACCCCCGAGGACAAGGAAGCCGTGATTTTTTCCGGCTCTGTCTACGGCAATACAGAAAATACCGCCAATCTCTTAGCTACAGAGCTGGCCAAACGGGGCCTGCGCCACACCAAGGTGATTGATATTTCCTCCCATGATGTTTCCTATCTTTTGGGAGAAGCCTTCCGGGCCAAAGCCTTGGTATTTGCTGCCTCCTCCTATAATGGAGGACTCTTTACCGCCATGGAAGATTTTTTAAATGACCTGAAGGCCCATAATTTCCAAAACCGCAATGTTTTCGTAATAGAAAACGGATCCTGGGCTCCCACCGCCGGAAAGGCCATGAGGGAACATCTGGAGGGACTCAAGAATGTAACCATCACCGGGGATATCATCAGCATTAGGTCAAGGCTCACCCAGACCCAGGTGGAACAGATCCAAAAAATGGCAGAGGATATTGTGAAGGAGTGCAAAGAATCGTAAACTATTTCAGGTTGGAGCATATACTCCAACCTGCCTTCTGATTTTTTCGATATCTGATGAGACAAAACAAAATTCCCCCTCTGGTTTGCTACTCCACAAAAGGGGAAAGAAAAAATCCACTTTTTTCAAATATACCTCAAGGTTTTTGCAGCGGTTGAAATCTCCCTTAAAATTCCGGCAGGATGTGCTGCCCAGCAGCCGGGTAATATCCCCCAGGCTCCGGCAACTTCTCACCAGCTCCTCCTCCAGATTTCTTACCTGGGGGATGCAAAGCACCTCCTTTACATTGCTTTGCTGTCTTAAAAAGAAGAGGTTCCGGGAGAGAATCCCTGTGTTTCCCGTATCCGTATCAAAAATCAGCACCACGGTGGTTTGGGGATTTAGCTTTCTAACATGGCTTGGTTTCATACGTTTCTCCACCACATTGAACACTTCAATCCGGCCGGATACAATATGAAACAGTTTGTTGCTCAAAAGCTCCACCAGCTTTGCTTCATTCTCCCCTTCTACATAATAGTGAAAAATGTCATTCATAACCCTCCTCTTCCAGTATATTTTCCAATTCATAGAGGGATTCCACCCGGGGGGCAATGCCAAACAGATCATTCACCATAGCATTTCTTACACTGTCTGTGGAT
>CALISX010000489.1 GCA_938041725.1 uncultured Lachnoanaerobaculum sp. | reverse complement strand
TGATACTCTGTTTCCAAAGGCATCATAAGCATATTTTTCGACCAGCTGATCTCCCTTTTTTATGGATACAAGGCGGTTTAAATTATCATACTGGTAATGGAAAATTGCAGAATCTTTCCACAGCCCATGGATGATTTCTTCTTTATCCTGTTCTACCTCTATTCCCTTGGAGCTAACATTCCGTTTTCTTGCAATCTTTGTCTTATTGCCCAAGGGATCATACTCGTATGTATATTCCTCTAGCTTTACCCCGCTTTTTATGTGGCAAAGTCCGTTTAAAAACCCCCGTCCATCATATGTATAAATACTGCTGATTCCACCTGGTCTATCCTTCCTGGACAGTCTTCCCTCCGGGTCATAAGCATATGCTATCCTTCTATCCCCTGAAATGAGACCGGTTAATCTAAGGTATTTATCATATTGGTATTCCAGGCTTCTGCCATCCGGATAAATGGTTTTTTTTCTCTCTCCAAAACTTCCTTTCCATCGTAATCTGTAACTTTTGCCGCCCTTCCAAAACTGTCTGTCTCAATCCGAATAACTCCCAGTGCATCCTTCACCTGAATTAGTTGCCGCAGGCTGTTGTAAGTATATCCCACATGGCTTCCATCTGCATAAAGAATTTCTTGAAGATCTCCTGCTTCCGTGTAGGAATAGATCGTCTCATACCCTTCCCGATCCTTTTTTAGCGTTAGCCTTCCCAAAAGATCATAGGAAAAATTTTCTTCTTCCCCCAAGGCATTGATAATGCAGGTCACATCTCCCATAAGATTTCTTTGATACCTGGTAATCCTCAAAGTATCATCTTGTTCTTCTCTCTGTAGAAAAGCATTCTTCCCCTGTTCCTCTATGCTTTCCAGTATTTTTTTATCTCCTTCATGCCTGAAGACAGAGGCCAGCCTTCCCGCCTGGTCATAGCCATATTCTGTCCGGTTTCCCTCTGGATCTAATATAGAAGTAAGCTTTCCGCCAGGAGAATATACGTAACCTGTAGTCCGTCCCAGGGCATCGGTTTCTTTTATGATATGGCCCAGAGCATCATACTCAAAGCTTTGTTTTTGTGAAAAACTGTTTGTAATCTCTATAATCCGGTTTAGGCTGTCATAGACAAAGGAAATAAAATCTCCCCTTTCATTTTCTCTTTTTACAAGATTGCAGTTTTTATCATAGGAAAAGATCTCATATCGTTGATCTGGATAGATTATCCGGTATAATAGTCCTCCCATTTGGTATTCATAAAGAGTTTCCCACTCCCCCAGCTTGATTTTTGCAATTTTTCCCATAGCATTGTATTCATAGGTCTTGATATTCCCCAGAGAATCTGTTTCCAGTGCCACTCTGCCCAATATATCATATACAATACTGCTGCTACCCGTCTCATTGGAGATTGTTAAACTGTTTTTTCCATATTCATATTCCGTAACTGCTCCGGCCTTATCCCGATAAGAAACCATCCGGTTTCTTGCATCATAAGAATACACCTCCTGATTTCCAAGAGGGTCCACAATGGAAATTAGGTTTCCATTAGCATCATAACTATAGGTATATTCTCCCTTATTCTGCAAAATCTTTTTTTCTACAAGATTCAAAGCATTATAGGCAAGTTCTATAGTACCTCCGTCAGGATGAATT
>CALISX010000488.1 GCA_938041725.1 uncultured Lachnoanaerobaculum sp. | reverse complement strand
TTACTGCGGATAACAGGACTTGAACCTGCACGGTCTCCCACCAGAACCTAAATCTGGCGCGTCTGCCAATTCCGCCATATCCGCTGACACTCCTAGAGTCTAAGGGAAGAGCCCTGCTTTGTCAAGGCTCTTCCCAAAAAAGCAGCACTCAGCGGGCCGGCTCCTCAACGCCGCCAATAGGAATCATCCTGGGCCTCCGGGCGTTTTAACGATCCATTCTCATAGCGCATGTTGTTGTACCTTTCACAGTTCTCGTCAATATTTCCCATGGACAAAGCCGTAAACAGCACGGCCAGCAATACAATGCCGTAGCGCACCAAGGTGAAATACACAAACTCCCGCAAAATCAGCATAACAAACAAGCAAAGAAGATAGAGCATAATGGTCATGGTGGTAACCCGCAGAGGGGTCAGGCCATAGGCCCCTATATACATAGCCATTTTGGCCATAGCAGTAATAATCAAAAACAAAGTCTCCACATACAGAATACTGAAAAATATCCGCAGCAGAGGATCCCGGTTTATCTTTCCTTCCTGCTTCTTTATCACCAAAATGCTTTTCATCACTGCAACCACAAAGAGATTCATCAAGGTTACACCAAACAACTCAAAAAAACCTCGGCGGGCATAGGCTGCATAGGTGAACTCCTGGGGCAGCCGGCCCTCCAGTCCCCCTGTTAAATAACGCAGCTGCACAGCAAAAAACAAGAAATAAATCCCTTCCAGCAGTATCAGGGCCCCCACCGCTGATGCTCTGGGCAAAAGATGAAACTTTCGGGCATTTGCCTCCAAGTTCTCCTGGGTAAAGGCACTTTTCTTCTCGGAATGCAGTCCGCCATAGAGCAGCCCGAACAAATAGGAGGAGGCCAGCAGGGCAATGGTTAAACGATAGATCTGCCGGATTAAAAACCCTCCAAAATTTTGACGGATACGAAACCAAATATCCCCAAAAGCAGGGTCTGCACTGGATAAAAGAGGCAAAACCACAGCCAAAACCGGCATCATTAAAAGAATGCCCAAAAATCCCTGTAAAATATGCACCACTGTCCGCCGGTTCTTAAATCCCGTGATCAGAGCGGAAAACCCTGCAAAAAAAGATCCCAAAGGAAACAGCAGATAAATATTGATACAGTCAAAAAGAAAATACTTGCTGCTGCGTCCCCGTACCAAAAGTCCCAGAGCTCCGGCTGCTGCATATACAATCATCAGCACCAGCAGTAAATAGTTCCAGTAGTACAAACTCTTATTATGGAATAGAAAAAAAGCCAGTCCATTTAAATTTAACAGAAGGATCCAAAGGAGGCCCTCCCAGGTTAAAACCTTCTTTTCCGGCTGCTTTTTGTAAATAGAATAAAAAACCAACAGCATACTGAAAAAAATCGTATAGGGAAGAATACCTGCTCTTCTATACCACAACTCCCCATTGTCCTGGAACAAGGGAGTGTGAATCAAACCAAAAAAGTGAAATCCCATATAGGAAAGCAGCAGTAAACCTCCAAACATCAATCTGTCAATTCGGTTGAATACCGGTTTCTTATGTTCCAGCTTTCCCTTGGATAATTCCACTTCCCCATCGGATGCCTTTTCCTGTGTCCCCCCTGTAAAAACCTGCTTTTCTTCCATCTTCCCTTCCATAAATAACACCTCCCTTTCCTTTCTATTGTCACAATAGCACAGGTAAAAGCCAATGAAAATAGAGCTTTCTGATTCTTTCGGATTTTCCACCCAAATATTAATAAAGGCAACAAAAGCCGCCTCCCATCCTGGGAAGCAGCTTGTATGGATACATCTATGGTGGTGCCAGGCCCCGGCATGGGGGTTACTGACCAATCACATTTTTAATGGCTACCGGTGTCCGATAATTATAAGCACTTTCAATGATTCCTGACCGTGGATTGGAGGCATGGATGACCCTTCCGTTTCCAATATAAATGGCCACATGATTCACATTGGAACCATTGCTGTAAAAAATAAGATCCCCTGGTTTTGCCTGGGATATGGTGACAGACTTTCCCTGGGTGCTTTGTGCCGCAGCTGTGCGGTTCAAATATACCCCGGCAGAATGGGCCAGCACATATCTGGCAAAGCCGGAACAGTCCACGCCGCTTGTGGGGTTTTCTCCCCCATATACATACCTTCCCCCCAGATAATGTTCTGCCAGATCCACCACACCATTGCGCAGGGAAAGAGCTGCCCGGGCCTTTTCCGCCTTAGCCGCCTCAATAGAGGCAATCTGCTGAGAAAAACTGTCATACACCTCATTCTGGGCGTCCACCATCCGCATCATGGCACTGGTATCCCCCTCCTCCTCTGAGGACTGCACTGAAGCAAGCCCGATCCTGGAGCGGATTTCATTCTCCCTTTTCTGCAGTGACTTAAGCCCTGTCAGAGCCTTATCGGTCAGCTCTGAGAGATTGCTGTAGGCCTGGTCCTTCTCCCGGGCAGTGCTGCGCAGGAACAGATTCTCCGTCTCAATGGCAGATTTATCCTCCTGCATCTGGGCCATCTGGTTTACCAAACTCTCATTACTGGTCATTACCCTTTGCATATTTCGATACACTATGGTACTGTAAACCAG
>CALISX010000487.1 GCA_938041725.1 uncultured Lachnoanaerobaculum sp. | reverse complement strand
ATAAGAAAGTAAAAAAGGAAATGGAAGTGGAGGATAGGAATATTCCTCTGCTGCTTTGTCCCCTGGCCCAAACCCCCATGCTGGTGGGTCTGACCTCCCCGGTGATTCTTTTGCCCAAGGGAGAGTATGACCCGAAGGATCTGTCCATTATTCTAACCCATGAGCTGACCCATTATAAGCATGGAGACAATATTATCAATCTGCTGATTCTCTTTGTTTCCAGCATCCACTGGTTCAACCCCCTTCTTTGGATGGTTTGCCGGGAAGTGGAGGAAACCGCCGAATGCGCCTGTGACGAAGAAGTGCTGTTCCAGGCAGACAAGCACTTAAAGCTCTCCTACTGCAACCTGATTTTGGATCTCATTGTCCGCTCCCGGCAAAGGCATGCCCTGTTAACTACCTGTTTTCACACCAGCAAAAAAGATTTAAAAAGGAGAATGCTGTCCATTATGAAAACCACCAAAAAAATGAATTTTTTCCCAAAGCTTGCCATTGGGATTGCAATTTTACTGATTGTGATTATTACTCCTTTAAAGATTTTTGGTCTGGGGAATAAGCAAAACAATGCAGATCTTTTGCAGGCCCGGCAGGAGGTTCTGGCGGAGGCTGGCCTGACGCAGCAGGAGGTAAACTTTACCAAGTACAAGCAGGTCACCAAGGATGGCATCAAAATGTATGCCATTGAATTTACCCATGGAGGAGCTGCCTACAGCTATCTTTTATCCGTAGAAAGCCATGAGATCCTGGAAAAAGAAGTCAAGGGAAGCACTTTGGCTGCGGCCAATGAAACGGCCCCCTCCCAGGAGGAAGCCCCGGTGCCGGAAACAGCACAAGCCGAAACCACAGAGCAAACTGCTGCCCAAAGCCAGGAGGCAGCCGGGATCGCTGCCCAGCCCCAAGTTCCCGCCCAAGCCCCTGCGGTCCAAACCCCAGCGGTCCAAACTGCAGCGGCAGCAGCTCCAGCACCAGCCGCTGCCCCCCAGACCACAGCCGCCCCACAATCCGCAGCCACTCCCCAAACCACAGCGGCTCCTCAGACCACAGCCGCCCCCCAAACCACGCCGGCTCCCCAAACCACAGCGGCTCCCCAAACCACCGCTGCCCCCCAGACTACAGCCACTCCCCAAACCAAAGCTCCCCAGACTTCTGCCGGAATCTCCCTGGAGTCCGCCAAACACATTGCCCTGCAGGATGCAGGGGTTGCTGCCTCCGAGGCAGTATTCACCAAGGCCCATCAAACCACTGAGGAAGGGGTACAGGTGTATGATATTGAATTTTACAGCGGAAATTATGAATATGACTATGAAATCGCTGTCAGCAGCGGACAGATTCTAGACCGGGATACGGATACCAGAGACCAGTAATACCTGCAGCGGTCTGCCCATGGCGGGCAAACTGAAAAATGCCCCTGGAGATGCTGTCACAAACGCAAAATACTTTGCCGCTTATAGGATGCATCTCAAGGGCCTTTTTTTCTATCAGATGGTATCAGTTCTCCCTCAGAAAGGGCTTTGGCACTAGATAGTTTCCCTGCACCAGTTCCGTTGCATATACCTCGCAGTTGCTTACCTTTTTAGACCAATAGGCTCCTTTGGATTCTGGAGTCAAATATTCCAATGCCCCCTTCATGGCAATGGCATGGGTAGCAATCAAAACATTCTTCCCCTGCACCTCCTTTTTCAGATCCTCCAAAAAATTCCCCACCCGCTTTACAATATCCTCCAAAGGCTCCATTCCCCTGGGGGCAGGCACATGGATAAAGTCTGCAAAAAAGGCTTCCAACTCCGGGGGGAGGTTGTTTAAATCCATTCCCTCATAGGGGCCGCAGTACAATTCCATAATCCTGGGATCTGTTTGTACCTCCTTCCCCAAAGAAGCCAAAGACGCTGTCTTAAAGGCTCTGGACAGGGGGCTGGAGAATACTGCATCAAAAACGATGCCTTGTTTTTGAAATGCCTCCCCCACCCTTTTGGCCTGGGCAATTCCCACTGCATTTAAAGGATAATCACTCCTTCCCTGAAGAACCCTGGCCTTGTTCATATCTGTCTGGCCATGACGCATAATATAAATCATTCCTCTTCCCCTTTCTCTTGCCTGTCCGGCTATGGCAAAGGCCATCCCCAAAAGCAATCTTCTCCATTATATCTTTTCCCTTCCTGTTTTGAGAAAAAAATAAAAAAAAATTTTAAAAACCCCTTGACATATATTCACTACAAGTGTAGAATAACAATAACTACAAACGTAGTGAATAAAAAACCAACCGCCGGAGGGCACAACCCGGGAACGCTCCCCAAGCATCACACCTACACCGATTCGCAAAGGCGAATCCAAACAATTTGAATCAGGAGGTCTGTTATGAAAACCAATCAATTTAAACACTTTGCACCCAAAGCTGCTGTTGCTCTTACCGCTGCCCTTGCCTTGACTGCTCCCCTGACTGTTTTTGCACAGGGAGGTCAAACCGGTATGAATCGGGCCAAGGAAGTTGCCCTGAAGGATGCAGGCTTTACCGCTTCCCAGGTAAGCTTTACCAAGGCTAAAACCGACACCGAAGATGGGGTGAAGGTATATGAGCTGGAATTCTACAATGGCAACACGGAGTACGACTACACCATCGCCGTAAGCAATTACAAAATTCTGGAAAAGGATGTGGAGGTACACAAGAATAAGAAAGCTCCTGCTGCCACCAAGCCTGCCGCTACCCAGCCTGCTCCCACCCAGGCCGAAAATGGCATTACCATGGAAGCTGCAAAAGAGATTGCCCTGAAGGATGCAGGTATTTCCGCCGCCAATGCAGTATTTGTTCAGGCAAAGCTGGGATGGGAAAATGGCATCAGAGTTTACGATCTGGAATTTATCAGCGGTGCCTATGAGTATGATTACGACATTGCCGTAAGCAATGGCGCCATCGTGGACAAGGACGTTGATCTGCTGGATGATTAATCTCTGAACCCAGGCAGTCCGCTCTTCCAAAAGCTTAGAGAAGATATAAAACATCCAGGGGAAAAGGGGTATAATACCTCCCCCCGAAAAAAGGCCCTCCCGGAATACTCCGGGAGGGCCTTCCCCTTGGCACCTACTCCGCCTCCCCTGCATTTCTGGGCGGGGAACCCAGACTAAGCCAGGTCAAATAGGCTGTAATAAACTTTTCCAGATCTCCATCCAGCACCGCAGCCACATTGCCGCTTTCTGCTCCGGTTCTATGATCCTTCACCATGGTATAGGGCTGGAGTACATAGGAGCGGATCTGATTGCCCCAGCCGATGTCCTTCACATCTCCCCTGATGTCGGAGAGCTTCTCCACATTGGCCTGCTGCTTTAGCAAAAACAGCTTGGCCTTCAACATCTGCATGGCCTTGTCCTTATTCTGGAACTGGCTCCGCTCATTCTGGCACTGTACCACCACCCCTGTGGGCATATGGGTAATACGCACCGCCGAGGAGGTTTTGTTGATGTGCTGGCCTCCTGCTCCGGAGGACCGGTAGGTATCAATGCGCAAATCATCGGGATTGATATCCACATCCAGATCCTCCTCAATTTCCGGCATAATGTCGCAGGATACAAAGGAGGTTTGGCGCTTGCCGGCTGCATTAAAGGGGGAAATCCGCACCAAGCGGTGCACCCCATGCTCGCTTTTTAGAAAGCCGTAGGCGTTCACACCATTTACCTGAATGGTAACAGACTTGATCCCCGCCTCGTCTCCATCCAGCATATCCAACACCTCCACCGTATAGCCGGAATCCGCTGCCCATCTGGTATACATCCGATACAGTATGGAACACCAGTCACAGGACTCTGTTCCTCCAGCCCCGGCATTCAGCTTCAAAATGGCATTGTTGCTGTCATAGGGACCGGAAAGCAAAGTTTCCGTCTTCATGGCGTCCACCTCCCGGACAAAGGTCTCCAACAGAGCAGATATCTCCGGGATCAGCTCCGGATCCGGCTCCTCATAGCCCATCTCAATCAAAGTCTGGATGTCCTCAAAGTCCCCCTGTAATTTGGAGAACCGGTCCACCGTATCCTTTAGCTGCTTGGCCTCCCGCACAATCTTGGCAGACCTGGCAGGATCGTTCCAAAAGTCCGGCTCCTCCATGGAACGATTCAGCTCAATGATTTTTTGTTCTTTGCCAGCAAGGTCAAAGTGAATCCCTCACTTGCTGCAAAGGTTTTTCATAGGATAAAAGTGTAGATTTAAATTGATCTAATTCTACCATTTGCTCACCCGCTTTCCTTTGTTATTCTCCCCTATATGATCCCATGGATCTTTGACAGGATTTGTCTCTCATTCTATCATGGTTTTCCAGGGATTTCCATCCCCTCTGAAAAAGCTTACCGGTTGAGAATCTCCATAAATTCCTCTCCAGTGATGGTTTCCTTTTCATACAGGAAATGGGCAATTTCTTCCAGCTTCTCCCGGTTCTCCAAAAGAATATTGGCGGCCTTTTCATGCTGGCGGCGCACCAGATCAATCACCTGCTTATCAATGGCTGCCGCTGTATCAGACGAGGCCGCCAAAGAGGTATCTCCCCCCAGGTACTGATTGGTCACGGTTTCCAGGGCCACCATATCAAAGTCCTTACTCATGCCGTAGCGGGTAATCATCGCCCGGGCCAGTCTGGTGGCCTGCTCAATATCATTGGAGGCACCTGTGGAGGAATCTCCATACACCACCTCCTCCGCAGCCCGGCCTCCGGTCAGGACGGCAATTCGGTTTTCCAATTCGGTTTTGGTCACCAGGTAGTGGTTTCCCTCCTCCACCTGCATGGTGTAGCCCAGGGCCCCGGAGGTTCTGGGAATAATGGTGATCTTTTGCACCGGAGCCGTATGAGTCTGCATGGCCGCCACCAAAGCGTGACCCACCTCATGGTAGGACACCCGCCATTTTTCGGCATCCGTTAAAATGGCATTCTTTTTTTGATAGCCTGCAATCACCACCTCAATGCTTTCCTCCAGATCCTCCTGGGTTACAAAGCTTCTGTGATCCCGCACCGCCCGCAGGGCTGCCTCATTGATGATATTGGCCAGCTCCGCACCGGAGGCACCGGACGCCATTCTGGCAATTACCTGGAAGTCCACATTGTCGGAAAGCTTGATCTTTTTGGCATGAACCCTTAAAATCTCCCGCCGCCCAATCAGATCCGGCAGCTCCACCGGCACCCTTCTGTCAAAACGTCCCGGACGGGTCAGGGCGGGGTCCAGAGATTCCGGACGGTTGGTAGCCGCCAGAATCATCACCCCGGAGTTCCCCTCAAAGCCATCCATTTCCGTCAGCAGCTGGTTTAAGGTCTGCTCCCTTTCGTCATTGCCTCCGATATGGCCGTCTCGCTTCTTTCCCACCGCATCAATTTCATCAATGAAAACAATACAGGGGGCCTTTTCCTTAGCCTGCTTAAAGAGATCCCGCACTTTAGAGGCTCCCATGCCCACAAACATTTCCACAAATTCCGAACCGGATATGGAAAAGAAGGGAACATTGGCCTCTCCCGCAACAGCCTTGGCCAGCATGGTTTTACCTGTACCAGGAGGCCCCACCAGTAAAATCCCCTTGGGCATGGAAGCACCGATATCCTGGTATTTCTTGGGATTGTGAAGATAGTCTACAATTTCCGCCAGATTTTCCTTGGCCTCATCCTCCCCTGCCACATCGGCAAAACGGATGCCTTCAGAGGATTTTACATACACCTTGGCCCCCGCCTTTCCCATGCCTCCAAAGGAAAGAAAACTTCCTCCCTCCTTACTGCCCATTCGTTTGGTGATCCGGTTCCAAATAATATAAAAAAAGGCCAGGGGAATGATCCAATTTAACACAGCGGAGAGCCAGGGAGTGGATTCCCGTATAATCTCTCCGGAAAAAGTCACCCCGGCCTTATGAAGCCGGTCTGTCAGCTCCGGATCGTTTACAATCCCTGTTTTATAGATGGTATCTCCCTCCTTTCCCGTGAAAACAATCTGGTTGGTCTGGATCTGCACCTCTTTTATCTTTCCCTGTTCCGTCATGGACATAAAGGTACCATAATCCACTGTTTGCATTTGTCTTTCCCGAAAAAAGGGCAATACCAAAAAATTTATCAGCATCAGAACCAGCATGACAACAAAATAATAATAAATCAAAGGTTTTCTGCTTTGGTTTTTATCCTCCATAATTTCTCCTTTCCTGGAATTTGTATCCCTCCAAGGGGCATGGATGGGGACAGAACTGCTTCCTGCAGCCATCTGTACCAGTCCTCCCATCCCTTCACTGCAATGCAGCCTGCACCCCGGGACAGATATTGTTAGCAGTATATCATATCGAGTGCTAACAAACAATATAAATAAAACGCCCTCTGGAAATTTTTCCAGAAAGCGTCTTCTGCCTACAAAACAGCATCCTGCTCCCCTTCCTGTAACTGAAAGGAAAGAATCACCTTAAACAAATCCCCGTCAATACGGATCTCAAAACTTCCCCCCGCACCACCGTTAAGGACTTGGCAATGGAAAGCCCCAGACCGCTGCCTTCGGTGGCTCTGGACTCATCCCCCCGGACAAAACGCTCTGTCAGCTCCTCAGGGCCAATATTCAAGGCCTTCTCTGAAACATTTTTCATAATGAAAACCCCTTTTCCCTCCTCCCGCTTTACATCCACATAGATACGGGAGCCGGTGAGGGCATATTTAAAGACATTGTTGTAAAGATTTTCCAGCACCCGCCACAAATGTCTGCCGTCTGCCCGGATCATCAGACTTCCCTCCGGGAATCTGGATACCACAGTCAATCCCTTTTTTTCCAGTTTCTCCTCAAACTCTCCATTGGTTTGATGGATCATTTCCACCAGATCAATATCCCTAAGATCCACGGAAATATTGCCGCTGGAAGCCTTGCTGGCCTCCACCAGATCCTCTGTAAGATTCTTAAGATGCTGGGATTTCACAGACAGCACCTCCAGATATTCCTGAATTCTGGGATTCTCCGGCTTCTCCCTTTTAATCAGATCCACATAGTTAATAATGGAAGTCAGGGGAGTTTTAATATCATGGGACACATTGGTAATCAAATCCGCCTTCAGCCTTTCACTTTTCACCTGGTCATTAATGGCAGTATGAAAGCCAATCCGGATATTGTTGATGCTTTTTACAATATCCGCTTCCTTTCCTGTAAATTCTCCCTCATTCAGCTGATAATCCGTATTTCCCTTCGCAATATGCCGGATGGCCTCAGCAATCTTATCGGATTCCAGGGAAACCCCGTACATTTTGTTAAACACAAAAAGGTTCAGCACCAACAGAGCACAAAAGGCAGTAATTCCCTGGAGATGGGACAAAAGGCTTCTCCCCATCAGAATCTGAAATACAACAAAGGCCACCAGAGCACCATTGGTCAAAAACACCGTAAAGAAAATCAGCACCCATCTTCTGGCCAGCGTTTGGCGTACTCCATAGGTCTGGAAATTTTCATGCATCCGTTTTAGATAGGAATGTTTCCAAAGAAGCCCCAGGGCCAGCTCCCGAAGCAGTCCAAAGCCCGTAACCAACGAGCAGACATACACAATCACATATACCATCATCCGGGACTCAAACTGCCAATAGGGAGCTGGAAGCAAAACATGCATTAGTTTGATACCAAGATTTTTATTTAAAAATCCCAAAAACAGCATACTGAACAGGTATAAGAGCAGCTTTACCTCCACTGGAATTTTCTGCAAAAAGACAAAAAACCTGCCGGGCTTTTCAGGGGGATCTTCCTTAAGCATATGATAAATCAAAAGTCCCAGAGTAAACAAAAGTCCTGCCAGCCCCAAAGCCGTCAGTACAAATCCCGCAAAATACAGGCTTCTTTGCCTGCGGTAATCCATGTTTCCAGTAAAATATACATCCTCCACAGGATAGGCCGTGTCCACCGCAATGATCACGGTGTATTCATCCTCAAAGCGGGTGGCCAGCTGCTCTGACAAAAAGTTCAGCCGCTCCGGCGTTCTGGGAAGATTGTTGTCAATCATAATCTCTTCTGAACGGCTGATGGCATACTTTCCCAGAGCCTTGGCACTGTCCCGGTTCAGGCCGGATTCATTGGTATAAACCGCATCCACATAGTCCAGCTTGTATTTTAAATTGGAGGGATTCAAAACCAGCCTCTGATATCCCCTGTAATACCTTCCCAGCCTGTCAAGACTTTCCTCCACCAGAGCCTTCATGGTCATGTTGGCCTGCCCCGGCTCCGTTATCTGGGCATCCCCCATGTAGGCCCGGTACAGCACACGGTAAGGGGTATTGTCAATCTCGCTGGCCGCCGCCTCGTCCACCACCTTTGCCTGATAATTTTCGTCAATGTAATACCCGTGGCGTTTGGCGTAGGCCATCACATCCTCCACAGAAAAATTCACATCCTGGTTCCCCATATGGATGCCGAAAATATTGGTTCTGGCATCAAAAACCCCCTCGGTTTCAAATACCATCTGCAGCGCTGTATAGTCAAAGATCATATTGATATCCGACTCCAGCTGCTCCATAAAGGCGGGAGAATTCTCATACTTCTCGGAATTCATCCAGAAGAATCCCTTTTTAAAGTTCTCATTGCAGTATAAAAGGGAAATTCCCACCACAAACAGCAGCAAAAAAATCCCATGGGTCAGCCAAAGCAGCCCCTTTCTCATTCTTTGCAGCCTTGCTCCATTGCTCAACCCCTTCTCCCCCGACATTATGACTGTTTCTCAATCTTATATCCCACTCCCCATACCACCTTCAGGTATCTGGGTTCCTTGGGATTGATCTCAATCTTTTCCCGGATATGGCGCACATGCACTGCCACTGTATTGTCCGCTCCAATGGCCTCCTCATTCCAAATCTGCTCATAAATCTCGTCAATGGAAAATACCTTCCCGGCGTTCTTTGCCAAAAGCAATAAAATGTTGTACTCAATGGGAGTGAGACGGATGGGTTCCCCTGCCATCAATACCTCTTTGGTGTCATCATTGATTTCCAAATCCCCCACTACCACAGTCTGGCTTTCCGGAAGGGCCATATTCCCCAGCTTTTTATATCTGCGCAGCTGGCTTTTCACCCTGGCCACCAGCTCCAGGGGATTAAAGGGCTTGGTCAGATAATCGTCTGCCCCGATATTCAGCCCCAGAATCTTATCCGCATCCTCGGATTTGGCAGAAAGCATAATAATTGGAATGGTGCTGTTTTCCCGTACCTTCAAAGTGGTGCGGATCCCGTCCATCCCCGGCATCATGATATCCACAATCAAAAGATCGCACCGCTCCTTTTCCAGCACCTCCAGAGCCTCCTCGCCGTCATAGGCGCAAAGCACATCATATCCCTCTCCGGAAAGATAAATCTTTACCGCATCTACAATTTCTCTATCATCATCACAAACTAAAATCTTTTCCATATTCCCTGCCTATCTATAAGGGGAGCGCCCCTTTTCAAACGAAATTTCCATCCGGGTTTTTCCCAGAATATACACAGTCAGATAATAGTATAGCATTTCTTTTCTGAAAAAATTATGAACTTTTTATGACTAATCCGGGAGAAATTTTTCTTCCAGGCCAATGTATGGTATAATGGCCAAAAACACAGGGGAGAGGGTATGGGATCCATAAACCAGGAAGATGAAAAGTATATGAAGGAGGCCCTTCGCCAGGCCAAAAAGGCCTATGCCCTGCAGGAAGTCCCCATTGGCTGTGTCATCGTTCAGGAAGGGAAAGTCATTGCCCGATCCTACAACCGGCGTATTACAGACAAAAGCACTGTGGCCCATGCAGAGATCCTGGCCATCAAAAAGGCCTGCAAAAAAGTCGGGGACTGGCGGCTGGAGGACTGCACCCTCTATGTCACCCTGGAGCCCTGCCCCATGTGTGCCGGAGCCATCCTTCAGGCCCGTATCCCCCGGGTGGTGATGGGCTGTTTAAATCCCAAAGCCGGCTGCGGCGGATCTGTTTTGGATCTTTTCCATATCTCCGGCTTTAACCATCAGGTAGACAGCTGCCTTATGGAGGGGCCCCTTCAGAGTGAATGTACACACCAGATGAAGTCTTTTTTCAAAGATTTACGGGAAAATAATTTTCCTTGACAGCTGTTCCAATATTATATATAATTGGCACATCTGATGCAGGTGTGGTTCAATGGTAGAACATCAGCCTTCCAAGCTGAATACGTGGGTTC
>CALISX010000486.1 GCA_938041725.1 uncultured Lachnoanaerobaculum sp. | reverse complement strand
TATCTGTTTTTCCCTGCAGCAGCTCCATTTCCTGGTTATATTCATCTCGAGCCGTTTTTGCCACATTCTGTACTCGATACAAGGGATCCAGTAAAATTCCCCGGGTCTTTTCTCCCCGGGATAAAAAGCGCATCAGTCGAGCTTCAAAAGCTCCCATACGGGATTTTTCCTCTAACTTTTGTTGTTCTTCCAATGTTAAATTGCTTGCGGTTCCCTGAGGATCCCGGGCACGAAGTGCATCTCCGGCGGAAATGGGCCAAATTTCCGGAACCTTAATTTGGTTAAGCTCAGGAAATACTGTCTTATAATTTTGTTTTAGTTTTTCCACCACGGTTTCTACTGTCTCTTCTTCCTCAAATTTAATGGTGTCAATTTTGTTTATTACAAAAAAGATGGTTTTGACCTGGTTTTGCACAGCAGATAAGAATTCAAACTCTGATTTTGTACCCCCTCCCTTTTCAGCTGTAAATAAAAAGATACATGCATGGGATTTTAAAATCTGATCCTCTGTAATCTCCCGATGCCCGTCCGCTACTCCATTCAACCCTGGACTATCAATAATGGATACTCGATCCTTTAGAAAATCCGAATCCAAATATAAATCTACCCTTTTAATTCTTTTGGCAACATTATCTCCCTTCATACTGACATATCGCTCAATCACCTCCTTGCTGACAGCAGGAATACTTTCCTCTGATCCATCCACATAAAAAACCCTTCCTTCTTCCCCCCCTTTGGCCGCTTCTTTATGCCGCAAAAAATTTACCGTAGCAGTGGTTTCACTGGAATAAGATGTCAAAATTCTTTTTCCCATCAGAGCATTTAACATAGTGGATTTTCCTGCACTAAATTCTCCCACCACAATAATGCTGTATTCCTCATTAACAAAATCCTCTTTCAACTGCCGAAAAATCTCTACCCTGTCTTCCCTTCCATCCTTTTCAAAAATATCAATTGCCTGATCCAAGATCCCGGTAATTTTTACCTTCCGTGCAACTAATTCCTCTCTGCTTTGTTTCGCTGTTGTTTCCATTCTCATTGGGCCTGTACATACCTTTCTAATGTTGTTCTGATTTGATTAAGTTGTTTCAAATTTTCTTTCCAAGAACTCTCAGTTGCTTTGCTAGGATGTGTTGCCTCCTCCAGAGCCTGAAGATTAGCGTAAAATCCATATTCAAAAATTCGCTCCACTTCCTTCTCCACCAGTTGCATATTGCCGTCCATAGCCTGCCGCATACTGTCTGTCATCTTTTCTCCAGCTTCATCAAAATACTCGGATACCTTTTGTGACAACT
The DNA here is from genome assembly GCA_938041725.1 of uncultured Lachnoanaerobaculum sp. Lineage (GTDB taxonomy): Bacteria > Bacillota > Clostridia > Lachnospirales > Lachnospiraceae > Lachnoanaerobaculum. The sequence continues at coordinate 547 of CALISX010000486.1, read as the reverse complement.
GCTTTTTTTGCAGCTCCAAATATTCCCTCCTGGCATAGTGTTTTTTTTCTTCAAGCTCCCGTATTTTCTGCTCCAAAAGCATTTTGGTTTCCTCTGCCCTCTTTCGCAAAACCTCCTGCTCCTTCTTGGTATACATAAGGTCTTCCTGCAGCTCTTCCATCTTTGATGAAAGATAATTTTCTGCTATTTTGTATTGATTAACCTGGGCATAATATGCGTTTTCAATCTCTGCCTTCTCATTCTTCCACCGACGCTGCTTGGTATCATCTGGAACCTCCACTTGCCTGGTCACCGTCTTTCCTCCAATAATGAAGTCTAAGATAATACCTCTGCTTTCAGTATAGCTTTCTGTTGTCTGTCGGATTTCAACTTTAGGCATATGTCCTATACTGTGGAGCATTGCCTGTTTTCTCTGTTCCAAAATCTCCCGATCCTCTTGATTTTGCTGCATATCGGATTGTACATCAGAAATTTCACTTTGCACCTGCCGTACCTTTCGTTCCAGCTGCCGTTGTTTCTCCTCCTCTGCTGCCAGTCTCATGCGTTC
>CALISX010000485.1 GCA_938041725.1 uncultured Lachnoanaerobaculum sp. | reverse complement strand
GCAGACCTTTATGGCTTTTTTGGCCTCTGCCTTTGCCAAGGAGGCGGTGCTGGGAGTGTTAAATGCAGTGTTTACCGGTCAGGGAAGCCTTTTGTCCGGGACCTTTGAAGCCAAGTCTGCAGGGGTCAATGGGGAGCTTTTGGCCCAGACCATGCCGGCGGTCATTTCCAAAGCAGAGGCATTGGCATTTTTATTTGCTGTTTCCTTTAATGTGCCCTGTATTATGGCTCTGTCCTCCACTTACCGGGAAACCCATTCTCTAAAGTGGACCATAAGGCTGGCGGCTTTCTTTACCCTTTCAGCCCTTATTCTGGCTGGAATTGTATATCATGTAGGAAGGCTTTTTCTGTAGTCAAAGACCAGGCAGCCGCCAGGATGTGATTTTCTATAGAACAGGACGCTTTTTTTCAGGCTGTGCTATAATAAGCATAGCCTGATTATTTTTAGATCAAAAAGACATTTGCTCGTGGATTTTAGTGTTTGGCGTATTTTAAGGAAAGAGGAAAAAAATATGGAAAGGATGTTTCCCGAAATCAAAAAAAGTCTGGGATTTGGCTGTATGCGTCTGCCTATGAAGGGGACGGAGGTGGATCTGGAGGAATTTATTAAAATGACGGATCTTTTTCTGGAAAGGGGATTCAACTATTTTGATACGGCCCATGGATATTTGGATGGAAAGTCAGAAACAGCCATAAAGGCAGGGCTTACCTCCCGTTATCCCAGGGACCGGTATTTGCTCACGGATAAACTAACAGACAGCTATTTTAAAAAGGAGGAGGATATCCGCCCCTTTTTCGAAAAGCAGCTGAAACGCTGCGGTGTGGACTATTTTGACTTTTATCTGATGCATGCTCAGAATGCTGTAAACTTCAAAAAATTTCAAAAATGTCATGCCTATGAAACAGCCTTTGCCCTGAAAAAAGAAGGAAAGATCCGTCATGTGGGGCTTTCCTTCCATGACAAGGCGGTGGTGCTGGATGAGATTTTAAGCTGCTATCCCCAGGTGGAGGCTGTGCAGATTCAGTTTAACTATCTGGACTATGAGGATATTTCCGTAGAGGGAAGAAAGGTGTATGAGGTGGCCAGAAAGCATGGCAAGCCGGTGCTGATTATGGAGCCGGTAAAGGGAGGAAGCCTGGTAAATCTTCCCGGCAGCGTGCAGGAAATCTTTGACCGGGTGAATGCCTTGCAAAACACCCGGTATTCCAATGCCAGCTTTGCTCTGCGTTTTGCGGCAGGCTTTGCAGGAGTGGAGGCCGTGCTGTCCGGCATGAGCAATATGGCCCAGATGGAGGATAATGCTTCCTTTATGGAGGATTTCACTCCCTTAAATGAAGAGGAAAAAAGGGCGGTCTGGGATGCAGCCGGAGCCTTTAAGGGGCTGGATATGATTCCCTGCACTGCCTGCCATTACTGTGTGGAGGAGAATCACTGCCCCAAGGATATTTTGATTCCTGATGTGTTTTCCTGTATGAATTCCAAGCGGGTCTTTCAGGATTGGAACATGGATTTTTATTATTCCACAGTGCTTACCCAGGGACATGGAAAGGCCAGTGAATGCATTGGCTGCGGCGGCTGCGAAAAGGTCTGCCCCCAGCATTTGAAAATCCCTCAGCTGTTAAAAGAAGTGGCAGCACAGTTTGAAAGTGCCCCGTCACAGGAATAGCCGGGCTATGTACGAAATTGTTTTAATGCATGGTAAAGTCTGGCTCCCGGCAGTCCCATAATATTATAAAAATCCCCCCGGATCTCCCGGATGTATCTGGCAAAGCGGCCTTGAACCGCATAGGCCCCTGCCTTATCCATGGGTTCTGGACTAAGGGCGTAGTCTGTAAGCTCCTCCGGGGAAAGGGGGTAAAATTCCACCTGGCTTTCCTGGACAAAGGACAGGGCCTTAAAACCTGGAAGCCAAGTGATTTCATCTTCTTTGCAAAGAGCCAGGAGTTCCTGAAAGCTGTTATTAACAGCATCCCCAGTATCCCGGTTGTTTTTTTTATTGTCTTGGGGCTGCAGCAGGGCAACGCCGGTAAAGACCTGATGGGATTTTCCGGACATTTTTTCCAGCATCTTCCGGGCCATGTCATGGCTGGAGGGCTTTCCCAGAATTTCCCCTTCAAAATACACAATGGTATCGGCACCGATGACAATGGCATCACCGGAAATCCGTCGGGCCACATCCAGGGCCTTCTGGAAGGCCAGACCTTTGACCAGCTCTTTGGGATCATCCGTATGGCGGATTTCTTGGATTTCACTGGGCATAATGGCAGCATCTATTCCCATAAGGGAGAGAATTTCTTTTCGACGGGGAGAGGCAGAGGCAAGTATAATGGGGGTGTGGTCCATGGTTTTCCTTTCAAATGGTTGGTGCAGCGGCAGGGAACAATTCCCTGCCTTTCGTATATTTTTCATTGAAACATACTTTTTGGAGAAAGTAAATCCCCATTCCGGCAGACCGGCACCCCCTCTTGACAAATACCCCACCGGGGTATAATCTATTATTGCAGATACCCCCTGGGGGTATACGCTTTCTCTAGAAAGGAGCAGGTATTGGAGTATAGAGAGGAAAACAGACCATCCCTTTTCACAGAGGAGCAAAAGGAGGCCTGCTGCAGCTCCCATAGGCACAAGAAACGTTCCTCCCAGGAGCAAAGGGCTCTTTTGGCCCGGTTAAAAAGAATTGAGGGGCAGATACGGGGCATTGAAAAAATGGTGGAGTCCGATGCCTATTGTCCGGATATTCTGATTCAGGTATCAGCGGCCACCAGCGCCTTAAACAGCTTTAACAAAACTCTGCTGGCCTGTCATATCCGGGACTGTGTGGCAAATGATATCCGGGCGGGAAAGGACGAAACCATTGATGAGCTTTGTCTGTGTCTGCAAAAACTAATGAAATAGCCGGTGGATTCTTTT
>CALISX010000484.1 GCA_938041725.1 uncultured Lachnoanaerobaculum sp. | reverse complement strand
GCGAATACCTGTAGCAGCACGCAAGCTGCTTTGCAGCGAAGTGCTGCGGGGACTTTACTGCTGTCTGTGCGCAACGGGCATGCTTGCATACACGCCCACTCTGGCATCGAAGGAAAAAACAGGCAGAGCCCCAGAGCCGCAGTCCGGAAGTGGCTACATCATCCCCTCAGCCTGTTACGGAATTTCTCCTGCTCCTCCCGGTACATCCTCCAAAGCTTTTGTTCCACATGGAGGCAAAAATCCTCATAGTATTCCTCCATGGGGATCTCCATGGAAAGATTCTCCTCCAAACTCTCTTCCACATAGTCATCGGGAAAGAGCCAGCGGATTCCTCCAAAAAGATCCCCTCTCTCCCCGATTGTTTCCTCTGGAACATCCTCCCCTATGGCCAGGGAAAGCTCTCCATCATCGCACCATAAAACCAAAGCCGCCCTCTTGGAGCCATGGGAAAACTGTTCCAGAATGCGGTATCCTTCATAGAGCCCCACCTCCCCGACCCCCGGATACAGCACATACCCCTCGGGAACACAAAGCAGCCTTGTCCTCACCCAGGCAGAACGGGTTCGGAAAAAATGCCGGTGCATATCGGTTATGTATTGGCAGAAGGTTTGAAAATCCTTCCCCAGCCAAAGTTTCATATTCCTGGTTTCTGAATCATACCTGAAAAAATCCTCCATCATACCCAGCAAAACCCAGTCCCACACTGTTTTTTCCGGATAAAGATCCGCTATGGGGCGGATACGAACAGGCTTTTCCCATATTTCTTTCAAAAGGCAGAGACTGTCCTCTTCCCGTAACACAGTCTCCTCTTCTTCCATATCCTCCCTGAAGACAGGTTCTATGAAATCAAAAAAATCATCCTGCTCCCTGTTTTCTGTTTCAGAGGACATATCCGTTGGTGTTCGGTTTTCTCTGGCAAAAGGGCTCTCTCTCTGCTCCAGGGAATCTTCATCATAAGAAGGATTCTTTTCAATAATCTCTTCTAGTTTTAATTCTTTGAGTCCACCTGGAAAACCACTGTGTCGGTAATACATTTTTTCGACCATTTTATTGCCAGTAACTTGAATATTCTTGGCGTTAATAACGACGACATAATCACCATTATCGATGTGCGGGGTATAAGTTACTTTTGATTTCCCCATTAACTTATCTGCAATAACAACAGCAAGTTTACCAAGAGGCAAGGTGCTGGCGTCAATTAGAAACCAATCACGTTTGATTTCTGCAGTTTTTTGGCTAAAAGTTTTCATTACTTAGCCTCCTTTTTAAAATCGAGGTTGATAGGATCTACAAAGGAGATGGTAGCCATTTCGGCATGATCACCTTTGCGAAAGCCTGAACGCTCGATTCTTAAATAACCAGAGTCACGCTTGATTTGTGGAGCGATTACATCGATTAAGAGACTGGCCACCTCGAGATTGTTGAGGCGAGAGATGAGGAGGCGACGGTTAGCGAGGCCACCTTTCTTAGCGATGGTGATTAGTTTTTCAGTTCCACGGCGCATTTCTTTAGCGCGAGCAAGCGTAACGGTAATTGATTGATATTTGATCAGAGAACACATCAGCCCACGTAGTAGAGCCCTTCTCTGGTCGGTTTCACGGCCGAACTTGCGACCTTTATATCCGTGGCGGTGCATTTAGATATTTAACTCCGTTAACTTTTGTTTAACTTCGTCAAGTGCTTTTTGTCCAAAACCTTTAAGTTCCTTAAGATCGGTATCTGAAAGGATAACTAGGTCGCGAATAGTGCGAATTTCGTTATTGACAAGAGCATTGGCGGTGCGAGCGGAGAGACCGAGCTCTTC
>CALISX010000483.1 GCA_938041725.1 uncultured Lachnoanaerobaculum sp. | reverse complement strand
GGGAGAGATTATTATCAATAATGTACATATTGAAAAAATGACAGAAAACAAACTGGTGGCTTTCCGACGGCAGAATGTGGGCTTTATTTTCCAGTCCTACAATCTGCTGCCCACCATGAATGCCCTGGACAATGTGGCCCTTCCCCTGATGTTTCGAGGGGTTGGGAAAAAGAAAAGACAGGAGGTAGCCAAGAGATATCTTACATTGGTGGGGCTGAAGGGGCAGATTTTTCAAAATGGCAATGCCATGAGCGGAGGGCAGCAGCAAAGGGTAGGCATTGCCAGGGCTTTGGCCATGCAGCCTAAGATTATCTTTGCCGATGAGCCTACGGGAAACCTGGACACAAAAACCACCGGCGAGGTATTAAATCTCATGAAGGAGATTGTGGCAACAGAAAAACAGACCTTGATTATGGTTACCCATGATACCAATATTGCTGCAGTGGCGGATCGGCAGATTCGCATTGTGGATGGAAAAATAAACGATGGAGAAGAAATACATTATGAAGATATTCAATAAAATACTGGTATTTGTACTAAGTTTTTTATGCATCGCCTCCGGCCTTTTCCAGGAGGTTCCGGCCCAGATTGCCAATATTGAGGGCAACAATGTATTCCATCAGGATAAGATTCCTGTGGGAAAAACCGGAAAGATTATGAATATTACCTTCTATGTGCTGACAGGCAGCGACTATGAAGATGCCTGGGCAGGGATTTCCTTTGATGAGGATCCGGATGCGGAAAATGAGTCCTTCCCCTTTGAACTGGTATCAGAAACCACAGAGCGAAAACATATTGGTAAAATCACCAAGGATAAGAAAAAAAGCATTACCCTTTCCGCCAGGGTGCGCCGGGATGTTGCAGAGGGATACTATGGCATCAATGTATATCTGGCAGATGACAAAGACGGATCCAAAGGGGTACAGGAGAAGGTAAATGTATACATCCAAAAAGCCGCAGATGCCAGCTCAAGCGGAGAGGAGCCGGTTAAGGATGTGGATTTTGCCATTGGGGAGGGACAGTCTGCCCCCAGGGGAACCTATCCCAATGTGATGAACTTCAGTCTGGATCTGCGCAATAAGGGAAAGGTCAACGCCTACAATGTAACAGCTTCCATGGTGCTGGATAAGGACAGTGCCAATTTCCCCTTTGAAATCAATGAGGCCAGCTATGACAGAAACTTTGACAAAGTGGATGCAGGCCAAACCGTAAGTCTGGATTACAGTTTTGCCATTCGAAAGGACAGCTTTAGCGGCTATTATCCCATTAAATTAAATATTTCCTATCGGGAAAGTCCTGAGGGAGAGCTCAAAAAAGTGGAAGATCAGTTCTTTGTTTATGTGAAAAGCAAGGAAAAGGAGGGGGAAAGCTCCAGCAGGGGAGATTTCAACCCCAATGACAGAACCAAAGCCAGACTGATTGTGGAAAGCTTCCGCACGGACCCGGAAACCATTATTGCGGGTACAGAATTTGATCTGCACCTGGTTATGAAAAATGCCTCCTCTGATGTGGGAGCCAGCAATATTTTATTTTCCTTTGAATCAGAAAAAATTGAAAACAGTGCCGTATTTACCTCGGATTCCGGTTCCAACTCTGTGGCGGTGAACAGTATGGGGCCCAATCAGACCCATGAAGTGGTAATGCACATGCAGGCCAGAGCCGGAGTGGACCAGCGTTCCTACTCCCTTACCATCAATGAACAGTATGATTCGCCGGAGTTTAAGAATGCCACAGACAAGGTTTCCATTGACATTCCTGTAAAGGAAATAGCCAAATTAAATGTAGGAAATTTTGAGATTTCACCGGAAAGTCTGCGGGTGGGGGACGAGGCCAATGTCGGCTTTCCCATTAATAATACGGGCAAGGTGACCCTGTACAATGTGATTGCAAAATTCAGTGCCGATTCCATTAAGCCCAATGAAACCTATGTGGGGAATATCAAAACTGGAGAAACAGGGAATGTGGATATTATGCTCACAGGGGATAAGGTAACGGAGGATGATGGAAAGATCAACCTTACCATCAGTTATGAGGATGAAAACGGGGTGGTAACAGAAGTGGAAAAGGAATTCACCCTGTATGTTACAGCAGCGGAGGAGGAATCGGACCCTGATGATTTTCCACAGCCCGATGTACAGAAGAAAACCGGGCCCAATATCGGCCTTTTGATCCTGATCGGTTTGGCGGTTTTGGTGGTGGCAGGTATTGTGACTACTGCCATTGTGCGGAAACGAAGGGAGAAAAAAGAAGAAAATGAAATTGAAAACCTTTATACACAAGGA
>CALISX010000482.1 GCA_938041725.1 uncultured Lachnoanaerobaculum sp. | reverse complement strand
CAAAGGCCGCTGCCAGGGCAATCACCCCCTGGTGCTTATGGGTTTCGCTTATTTGATCCAGCCGCTCCTTGGATACAAAATTTACAATACTTCCGGCCTTTCTTGCCTCCCGCAGCACCCTTTGAATGGTCTCGTCCTTTAATCCCTCCTGAATATAAACCTTGTCCACGGTTCTTTCGGAACGGAAGGCCTCCAGCACCCCATTGCGGCCCTCCACCATATTTTCATTCATCTTTCTTTTCCTCCTCCGAAAGAAATCCCAAACGCTTCAGCCCCAGATAAATCAGCTCCAGCAGCCGCTCCTGTCTTCCCTCCAGATACAAAAAGCCCATTAATGCCTCAAAACCTGTAGCCTGGCGGTAATCTGCCACGGTGGCGTTTTTTGCCATGGTATGGGAGGTAGCGTTTCTCCCCCGGCGAAAAATTCCCTCCTCCTCCTCCGTCAGCTCCTCTTCTATCAGATGGAGCATTCTAGCCTGGGCCGAGGCCTTGACCAAAGAAGCTGCTTCCCGATGCAGTTTATTCACCGGCCGGTTTCCCTGTCCCACAATAATGGTGCGGATCACCATTTCATAAATCCCGTCCCCCATATAGGCCAGCACCAGAGGAGAATACAAGGCTGCAGGGGTCTTTTTCAGAGAAAAAAGGGCACCGATGGCCTCTACATCCTTTTCCACTTGACGCCCTCTCTGGTATCCTCCAGTACAATGCCCATATCCAAAAGCTGCTGCCGGATGGTATCAGCCAAAGCAAAGTCCTTATTCTTCCGGGCAAGGCTTCTTTGGTCAATCAGAGCCTGCACCTGCTCTTCCAGCACCTCTTTTTTCCTCTCCGTCAGGATTCCCAGCACATCGCAAAGGGGTTCCAGAATATCCAAAAGATCCTTGGCATAGGCCTTGGAACTGTCCTCTCCCCCGATGGTGGTATTGGAAAGACGGATTAAATCAAAGATTGCTGTAATGGCATCGGCTGTATTAAAATCATCATCCATTGCAGTTATAAATTTATCTTTTAATGTTTTTGCAATTTCAATATTGGACAGTTCAGATTCTCCCGACAGGCTCTTATTATTTCTATCCTTAACGCTTTGTAAATTTTCTATACCTGTAAGAATTCTCTCCAAAGCATTTTTAGAGCTCTCCATAAGTTCCGCCGAAAAATTAAGCGGGCTTCTGTAATGTGCTGAAAGCATAAAAAATCTCAGCACCTGTAAATCATATTTTTCACTGATATCTCTTACGGTAAAAAAGTTCCCGAGAGATTTACTCATTTTTTTATTATCAATATTTAAAAAAGCATTATGCATCCAATAATTTGCAAAACTTTTTCCGCTGGCCGATTCGGACTGAGCTATCTCATTCTCATGATGTGGGAATATAAGATCCTCTCCCCCTCCATGGATATCTATCTGCTCACCCAGATATTTTTTACTCATTACAGAACACTCGATGTGCCACCCCGGTCTTCCCTTGGACCATGGCGACTCCCAGTAAGGCTCTCCGTCCTTTTTAGGCTTCCACAGCACAAAATCATTTCTGTCTTCCTTACCGTCTTCACCTGTAACCTTAATTTCTCTAAATCCTGACTGAAGTTCGTCTATATTCTTATGAGAAAGTTTACCATAATCCTTAAAGCTTTTCACTCTAAAATACACTGTACCGTCATCTGCAACATAAGCATTCCCATTTTCAATAAGTTTGCCTATCATCTCCTCCATGCCCTCTATCTCCTGAGTTGCAAGTGGAGTCTTTGTCGCCGGAAGGACGTTCATGGCCTCCATATCCTTTTTACATTCTTCTATATATCTTGTAGAAATTACTTCAGGAGCCACCCCCTCTTTCAATGCCTTATTTATTATTTTGTCATCTACGTCTGTAAAGTTTGAAACAT
>CALISX010000481.1 GCA_938041725.1 uncultured Lachnoanaerobaculum sp. | reverse complement strand
GGGTCGTAGATACCGGATTGAGTATAAAAAATACGGGCTTTTGACCCGGCTGGGGGTGGGGCTTTTTTCCTGTATCGGGAAGCGCATTCCCATGGGATGGATTTTCTCCTGGGAAAATGCCCTGTCCAGGGCCTTTAAAAAAAGCAGATCCCAGGAGGTGTACTACAGCAATTATCAGCCGGATTATCTCCATATTCGGTTAAAAAAGCAGTGGCTGGAAAAATACTCCCGTATCCTTTTTGAGGAGGTTCCCTTGTTGGTTTTTGATGAATATGATATTATTTTGTCCCTGGTTTACGGGGATTATATGACGCCTCCTCCCCGAAAGGACAGGGTGCCCACCCATGAAAGTACGGAGATTCAGATCTATGGTTAAAAAATATTCCCTTGTGGTATCGCTTTATAACGAAGAGGAGGCATTGCCGGATTTTTACAGGGAGGTGGTAAAGGTTCTTTTGCTGATTGAAAATCCCTTTGAAATTATCTTTGTCAATGACGGCAGCACAGATGGGACCCGGGGGATTTTATATGGTATCAGCAAAGAGAACCCCGATGTGAAGGTGCTGCATTTTTCCCGCAATTTTGGCCATGAGGCAGCCATGCTTGCAGGGATTGATTATGCCAGCGGGGAGGGCATCATTTGTATGGACGGAGATTTGCAGCATCCCCCGGTGCTTTTGCCGGATATGGTCAGGGCTTTTGAGGGGGGATATGATATCATCAATATGGTGCGCACCAAAAATCCCACGGCTGGCATCCTGAAAAACATCACCTCTGATATTTTTTATCATTTTATCAATCAAGTCAGTGAGGTGAAGCTGGTGAGCAATGCCTCGGATTTTTTCGGTATCTCTAAAAGGGTGGCGGATGTCATGCGGAAAAGCTATCGGGAAAAAACAAGATTTCTCCGGGGGTATGTGCAAAATGTGGGGTTTAACAGCATTCAAATCCCCTATGAGGCCGGCAGGAGGGTGGCAGGAAGCAGCAAATATTCCATTCGAAAGCTGCTGCGCTTTTCCATTAATACCATTATGACCTTTTCCAGTCTCCCTTTGAAGCTGGGAATGTATGCCGGGGGATTTGCAGGGCTTTTGTCCTTTATCATGATTGTTTATACCATCTATACCTGGGCCAAGGTGGGAACTCCCAGCGGCTATGCCACCATCATCTGTTTGATTTGCTTTATGTTTTCCGTGCTGTTTTTTATTGTGGGCATCATTGGGGAATATATTGGACTGATTTTTTCAGAAATACGGGACCGTCCCATTTATATTGTGGAAGAAAGCATCAATATGGGGGAGAGGGCCCAGGAGAATAAACCTCCATGCCGGGGATAAATATAAGTCTGCGCAGCACTTCGCTGCTGACAGGTATTCGCAATCCGGGCCTGCGGCCCTAC
>CALISX010000480.1 GCA_938041725.1 uncultured Lachnoanaerobaculum sp. | reverse complement strand
GGTGAGAAAACACATATTGCTACAGAGCTTGAAGAATATGTTGTGACCCAGGAACTGCAGCGTCACTTTGCAGATTTTTTCTCCGCATATGCCAAGGGGATTCATGGCGAGACCACCAAGATGGGTGTCTGGATTTCCGGCTTTTTTGGAAGCGGTAAATCTCACTTGCTGAAGATCCTTTCCTATGTTCTGGATAATGAGATGGTTGGCGGTAAACATGCCATCGATTATTTCGTGGACGATAAAAAGATTACGGATCCCACGGTGTTTGCGGATATGCAGCTGGCAGCCAACACGCCTGCTGACATCATCACCTTCAACATTGATGCCAAGAGCGAATCGGATGGGAAGTCCAATAAGGATGCCATTGTAAATGTTTTCCTGAAGGTATTCAATCATTCCCTTGGATTCTGCGGTGCAATTCCTTACCTTGCAGATCTGGAGCGCAAGCTTACAGAGGATGGCAAGTACGAAGCGTTCAAAGAGACCTACCAGAAGGTTACCGGCCATGACTGGTACTCGGAGCGTCATGAATTTCTGTCCCGTCAGGACGGTGCGGTCGATACCCTGATTGAGATGGGCTACATGAGCGAGAAGGCAGCCTGGAACTGGTGTGATGCCGCTATCGGGGATTATCAGATCAGCATTGAGGATTTTGCCAAGCGTGTGAAGTCCTATATTGATCGGAAGGGCAATAATCATCATGTGGTGTTCCTGGTAGATGAGATCGGACAGTACATTGGTGATGATTCCAAACTGATGTTGAATCTTCAGACCGTGACGGAGGAACTGGGCAAGGAGTGTAAGGGCAAGGCCTGGGTTATTGTAACCAGCCAGCAGGACATCGACTCCATCACCAAGGTGAAGGGCAATGACTTCTCCAAGATTCAGGGACGCTTTGATACCCGCCTGTCCCTGTCCTCTGCAAACGTCGATACCGTCATCAAGAAAAGAATCCTGGACAAGACCGATACGGCGGCCCAGACACTGCGGCTTCTCTATGAACAGAAGGCCACGATCATCAAGAACCTGATCGTGTTCAATGATGGCGTTGAGAAGAAATTATATGCGAATGACCGGGATTTTTCGGAGGTCTATCCGTTTATCCCGTACCAGTTTAACCTGCTTGCCAGTGTACTGACATCCATCCGTACCCACGGTGCATCCGGAAAGCATTTGTCCGAAGGTGAGCGTTCCATGCTGGCCCTCTTTAAGGAGTCTGCTATGGCTCTTAAAGATCAGGAAGCCGGTGCGATTGTGCCGTTCCATCGGTTCTATGATGCCCTGGAAAACTTCCTTGACCACAGCCACAAGGGCGTGATCATCAAGGCCTATGACAACAGCTGCATCAATCCGGATCATAAGGACATTGATGTCTTTGCCATCAACGTGCTCAAGACCCTGTTCATGATCAAGTATGTCCTGGAAATCGAGTCCAACATTGACAACATCACCAGTCTGATGATTGAGGACATTGATGATGACCGCATTGAAGTAAAAGGCCGTGTGGAAGAGGCTCTGAAGATTCTGATGCGGCAGATGCTGGTGCAGAAGAATGGCTCCCACTATGTCTTCCTGACGGACGAAGAGCAGGAAATCAACCGTGAAATCGACAGCCAGAACGTGGAAATGGCAGAGGTGATCAATAAGGTATCTGAGATGATCTTTGAGGATATCTTCACCGATAAGAGATATCGGTATCCGGCATTGAATGGCCGCTATTCCTTTAGCTTCAATCAGGCTGTGGATGACAGGCCCTATCGGGCTAACACCAACTCAGATATCGGGGTCCGCATTCTGACTCCCTGGTACGAAGGCGGCAATGATGATTTGACCCTTCGCATGATGTCCGGGCAAAAGAATGAGGTGCTTGTGGTGCTTCCGAATGATGCTGCATTCCTGGATGAGATCCGGCAGTATCTGAAGATTGAGAAGTTTCTGCGGCTGAATACATCCACACAGCTTGCCAAGTACGAGACCATCAAAGAAGCGAAGCGTGTTGAAATGCGGGAGCGCAACGCCAATGCCAAGCTCTACCTGACAGAGAATCTGAAAGAGGCAGCGATCTATGTGAACGGTGATATGCCGCATATTTCAGCCAAGGAAGTATCCACCAGAATCTCCGAGGCAATCGGCAGGCTGGTGCAGAGGGTTTATAATAAATTGTCTTACATCACTACTGCTATGGGTGAAGCGGAAATCCGCAAGATGTTCCATTCCTCCAATCAGATGACCTTAGGACTGGAAGGCGCAGCGGATGCCAATACCCATGGGCTGGAGGATGTGCTGCAATTCATTGCTGCGAATACCCATATGCACATGAAGACCTCCATGAAGACGGTTAAGGATCGTTTCATGAAGGCTCCCTATGGTTTTGTGGAGGACGATGTACATTGGCTGGTGGCACGGCTCTTTAAGCGCGGGGATCTTGCTTTTACCGTGAATGGAGCAAGTGTCAATCAGAATAATAAGACTGTGGAAGAACTGATTGGATTTATCACGAAGAAAGCCTTCGTTGAGAAGCTTCTTCTGGAAGAGCGCATCCGAGTCAATGAGAAGGATAAGAAGGCTGTCCGTGATGTAATGAAGGAGCTCTTCAGTACTGCCGGTGCTACAGAAGACGAAGACAGTATCATGAAGAATTTCCAGCGGTATGCTCAGAATACGATTAACGAGATTCTCCGTCTGGAACCGCAGTACAAGAATTATGCCTATCCCGGCAGGAGAGTCCTGGATATGGGAAAGCACCTGATGCAGGCTGTGATCCAGATTCAGTCCCCGCTTGAATTCTTCCAGCATGTATCCCGCAGCCAGGAAGATTTCTATGACTTTGGGGAAGACTATGAGCCGGTTAAGACATTCTTTGCCGGAGAACAGCAGCAGATTTTCACCAGAGCCCTGGATATGCTGGCAATTTACGATGACAGCAAGACTTATATCGTGGATGAGGATCTGGAGAAGGTTGTGGCAGATATGCGGCATATCGTAAAACAGGACAAGCCGTATCAGAATATTCCGAAGCTTCCGGAGCTGCGCAGCCAGTTCATGGAAGTATACATGAAGATACTGACACGGGAAGAAAAACCGGTGCTGGATGCCATTGACCAGGCGAGAGACCGGGTGATGGAAGTCCTGAACACGAAGGAATATGCAGTATCGAAGCGTCAGAAATACATCAATCTATTTGCAGAAATCAAAGATGGCGCAGAGCATTGTAACAATGTTTCCTCCCTCAGAAGCTTTGCGGATAAGGCGGATGCTTTAAAGATTCGCCTCATGAACGAGATGGATGCGGCTGACCGTCAGATTGCCTATGAAAAAGCTCTGAAGGCAAAGAAAGAGGCGGAGGAGGCTGCCTGGAGAGCAAAGAAAGAAGGCAGGGCGGTTCCGGATCATGCTGCAGAAGAACAGGTTGTTTATAAGGTTAAGAAAACCAAGAATGTAACGATCAAAAACATGACGAACACATCTTCCTGGAGGCTGGAAAGTGAGCAGGATGTTGACAAGTATCTTACAGCACTTCGGAAAGCACTTCTGGAAGAGTTGGAAGGAACCGATATTGTAAATGTGGAATTCTGACAAGCCGTGCAATCCGGTAGATGCAGGCTGGAACGGGAGCTTGCTCACGGGGCAGCATGCAGATATCGGATTATAGGGCGACCAGCCCCATCGAGATGGAGCGAAGCGGAATCGAGATGCGGCTTGTCAGCTGAGCAGAAAGGATAAAGCGCAGGTATGAATAAAACTGCCATAAAGAATTTTGCCATCTGGGCCAGAAATAAACTGATTGCGGATATCAGTTACCGTGCAGGCCTGATGGGCATTACCGAAGACGGCATCCAGAAAGCACTGCCGCAGTCTGCCGGGATGACGGAGTTTTACGACATCGGTACCGCAGAGCCGTATTCCATCAGCGGCGCTGAAGTGAAGCAGCGCAGCCGCCTGGTGGAACTGATTCGCAGAAAAGAGAAAGAAACGAATTATAAGACTGCCTATAAGTATGTGCTGGAGGAGGTTGCTTATACCTGGTTCAACCGCCTGATTGCCGTGCGCTTTATGGAGGTCAATGACTATCTGCCCTCCCATATCCGTGTGCTTTCTTCCGATTCCGGCAAGATGGAGCCGGATTTGGTGACAAATCCCTTTGACGCAGAGCTTTCCTTTACTGCGGCAGAGGAGCAGGAAATCTATCGTTTGAAACAGGAAAATAAGCTGGATGAAGCGTTCCGGCTGCTCTTTATCAAGCAGTGCAACGCCCTGAATGGGATTCTGCCTGCGCTGTTTGAGAAGACCAGGGATTATACGGAGCTGTTGCTGAACATCTCTGTGATTGATCAGGACGGCGTGGTCTGGCATCTTGTTCATGATATCCCGGAAGAGGATTTCGATGTGGAGCGGGGCGGCCAGGTGGAGATCATCGGCTGGCTGTACCAGTATTACAATACCGAACCAAAGAACGAAGCCTTTGCCAAGAAGGGAAAGATCACCAAGGAAGAAGTGCCTGCGGTTACGCAGCTCTTTACGCCGGACTGGATTGTCCGTTACATGGTGGAGAACAGCCTTGGCCGTCTGTGGGTGGAAGGACATCCGAATGACGATCTGAAGGCTGGCTGGAAATACTATCTGGAGGAAGCGGAGCAGGAGCCGGAAGTACAGGTGCAGCTTGATGAGATTCGGGCTGAATATGCGAAGCTGAATCCTGAAGATATCAAAGTCATTGATCCCTGCATGGGCAGCGG
This sequence comes from uncultured Lachnoanaerobaculum sp., assembly GCA_938041725.1. Classification (GTDB taxonomy): domain Bacteria; phylum Bacillota; class Clostridia; order Lachnospirales; family Lachnospiraceae; genus Lachnoanaerobaculum. The sequence continues at coordinate 2,828 of CALISX010000480.1, read as the reverse complement.
CCATATCCTGGTCTATGCTTTTGACGTCTTGATGCAGATTTATGAGAGTGCCGGTTACGGCCAACGCGACGCTGCCAGAAGCATTCTGGAAAATAACCTTTACGGTTTGGATATCGATGACCGCGCCTTCCAGATGGCATACTTTGCCATTATGATGAAGGCGCGGCAATACAACCGCCGTATTCTGAACGGGGAACACAAGCCGAATGTATACTCTATTCAGGAGAGTAATGGGATTGATCGGAACCAGTTGGGGTTCTTTGGTGCTGGTTTGAATGAACTGGAGAAGAATAACGCTATTACGCAGATAACCGGGCTTCTTGATACCTTCAAGGATGCCAAGGAATACGGATCGATCCTGACGGTGGATAACTATGACTGGGATCTGCTGGATCGATTTGTGTCAAATATCGAAGTGGTTGGGCAGATAAGCATGGATACGATGGGTTTGGATGATACTGCGGAAGAATTGAAGCAGCTGGTCGCGCAGGGAAGGGTGCTGGCGCAGAAGTACCATGTGACGATCACGAATCCTCCATATATGTCGATCACAAACGGAGATCCTAAGTTAAATGAATATGTTAAAGATAATTATCCTGATAGTAAGTCGGATTTATTTGCGGTTTTTATCGAGCAGTGTCATAGAATATCAAAAAAGAATGCTTTTTTTGCAATGATTACTCAGCATTCTTGGATGTTTCTGACGAGCTTTGAGAGGCTTAGAGAAAAGCTCGTAACTATAGATACAGTTAATATGGCACATTTGGGTGCTAGATCCTTCGATGAAATAAGTGGAGAAGTGGTGCAGACCACAAGCTTTGTAATGGCTAATAGAAAGCTGCACAATTATATAAGTACATATTGCCGACTTCTTGATGGAAATAATGAAAGCGCAAAAGAAGAATTATTTATTGAAGGTAAATCAAGGTATTTTGTCTCAGAAGATAATTTTCAAAAAATTCCTGGTACTCCTATAGCTTATTGGATTAGTGATAGATTTGTAGAAATGTTTGAACACAAACTACTTGGCGAGGTTGCTTATCCAAAAACGGGATTTACTACTGGAAATAATGATGATTATCTTAGAGCTTGGTTCGAAGTGTCTCAGGAGAACGTGGGAACTAAATGGTTTCCATTAAATAAGGGCGGTACATACCGTAAATGGTATGGAAATAATGAGTATTACGTGGACTGGGAAAATGACGGTTCAAGAATAAAGGCAAATAAAGGTTCGACAATTCGGAATCCGGATTTCTATTTTAAAGAAGGTGTAACGTGGTCTAAAATTGCATCCTATAAATTTGCCGGGCGTTACTCCCCATCGAATCACATCTTTGATGCTGTAGGATTAACTTGCTTTTCGAACAACGAGGTAGGGATAAGCTATATTCTTGCTTTGTTTTGTAGTAATGTTGCCACTGAAATTTTGAAGGTTCTAAATCCTACATTAAGTTTTACTACTGGAGCAGTTTCAAATTTACCGTTGATTTATGATAAGGACAAGGCTGGTTTAATTGAGAATCTTGTTTCTGAAAATATTCAATTATCAAAAGATGATTGGGATTCCTTTGAAATCTCATGGGATTTCAAGGCGCACCCCCTGGCACCTATGAGCTATGAGCGGAAAGAACAGCTTACTGCGGAAATGCACCATGAAGCTAGATGGAATTCCGTCAGTCTTCTTTCAGACCGTTTCGCACGTGGGGAACGTTCATGCGAGGATCGTTTTGCCCAGCTGAAACAAAACGAAGAAGAACTGAACCGCATCTTTATTGATATCTATGGATTGCAGGATGAACTGACACCGGAAGTCGAGGATAAGGATGTAACCGTCCGTCGTGCCGACCTCCAGCGGGATATTAAGTCTCTATTGTCCTATGCAGTTGGCTGCATGTTTGGTCGTTATTCCCTTAGCACCACGGGTCTTGCCTATGCCGGCGGCACTTGGGACGAGCAGAAATACGGTCAGTTCAAGCCGGATGCGGATAACATTATCCCTCTCACGGATGAGGAGTATCTGGAGGACGATATCGTCTCCCGCCTTTGTACATTCCTGAAGATCGCCTTTGGGGAACAGACACTGGAGGAGAACCTTGATTTCATTGCCAAGGCTCTTAACAACAAAGGCGATTCCAGCCGAGAGATCATACGGAACTACTTCCTGAATGACTTCTTCAAGGATCATTGCCAAACTTATTCGGTGACAGGTTCCGGGAAGCGCCCGATTTACTGGCTCTTTGATGCCGGAAAGCAGAACGGTTTCAAGGCGTTGATCTACCTGCACCGTTATAATGCGGACACCATAGGCAACCTCCGTATTGACTACCTGCACCGCATGCAGCGCATCTATGAAAGCGAGATCAGCCGTATGCAGGATATGATTGATCACAGCACCAATGCCCGTGAAATGGCACGGGCCACGAAGCGGCGTGAGAAGCTGACCAAACAGCTGAAGGAATGCCGTGAATATGACGAGAAGCTGGCGCATCTGGCGCTGTCCCGCATTGCGCTTGATCTGGATGATGGTGTAAAGAAGAATTACCGTAAGATCCAGACCGCAAATGACGGAAAGTTCTACGAGGTTCTTGCGGATTCAAAGAACATCATGTCGAAGGAATGAGGTTCGATGCGATGAGCGAAACATATCAGCCGCCCTTCCGTATGACAGAAGAAATTACAAACTTAATCGTTGAGATCGGTCAATATGTCGGCTCGATTACAACTTATGAGTCTATGCACCGAAATCCGGTTCTTCGAAGAGAAAACCGGATTAAATCCATCTATTCCTCATTGGCGATTGAACAGAATACGCTGTCTCTTGATCAGGT
>CALISX010000479.1 GCA_938041725.1 uncultured Lachnoanaerobaculum sp. | reverse complement strand
AGATGGTTTCCCGCAATTCCGTCATGGCCTGCTTAGAGGCCCTCTCCAGTGTTTTGATCTTTTCCTGCTTTTGATCTTCATCCCACTGGTCCATGTAATTTTCCAACTCCTTTAAACCGCAGACAATGGCAAACAGCTTTTGGATCACCGTATCGTGAATCTCATTGGCTATCCTGTTTTTTTCATCACAACAGATATACTCTGCCATCTGCCGGTTCATATTCAAGTTATGAAAAATCACAGTAATCAGCTTCAGATAAAATCTTTCCAAGCTGGGCTGTATATTTACCCGTCTCCGAATCAATATACCGCAAAGGAATACTTCGTCTTCCAAAAAGAACACATCAAAAGCCCCCCCTTCTTCAAAGAGAGTCACTGACTTTCCCTTTTCAGAAGGTCTCAGCTTTTCAGAAATGACCCGCCCCACCAGATTTTCTGCCAAGGCTTGATCCAATCCGTAGAACGCATAATCTTCTATATCTCCTTCTGAGTCGGTCTTCAGGATGACACATCCGCCCTCCGCTATGGTGCGCTTCAGGAGTCTGGCCATCCGCTCCATAACTCTGCTTTTATCGTTAGATGCAAAAAAATCAAAGTACTGGTAAATCGCCGCCATCTGAAAAATAGCATACTCCCTGCGCATATTCTCCCTGCGAAGGTCAAAGTTCAAGACTTCCAGCTGGTTGTTTTGCTTTTCCAAAAGCTGGGCATGATAGCGCAAAAGCCCGAAGCTCCCCATGGCCACCAGGATGCCTACGATAATATTGACCTCCATATGCTCTAAAACCCGAAGTTTTCCTCCCACTATTGCACATATGAAACACCATAAAATCGAGGGGATCATGGCATAGAGCAGTCCGTCTCCCACCAGAGTAACCATTTGACAGCAAATATAGTACCACAAAAAGGGGCTGGAAAATCCGCCGCTGAAAAGAATAAAAATTCCATAGGCAAACAATTCCATACTCAAAATAACACTGGGCAAGCTTTTCATCCCTCTGGTTTTTCTATATAAAAAATTGCCGAGTGTACAGGATATAATCAAGCCAAAAACGACCAGCCATTTTTGGAGATCATGAACTTTGAAATCAAACAGAAGAAAAGTAAGTACGGTAATAACCAAAGAAACCACTCTATACTTCATACAGATTTCAAAAAAATCCATCCTGATATCTGATTCCTTCACAGGCCCCCTTTCCCCTACCAATAGACCATCCACCGCTAGAAACAAACAGCAAAAAGAAGTCTTTTCCCCTGGAACAGACCCTTCCAACTATAAATATCCCAACTTAATGCGATATCAGTATACCATAGATGTACCATAAGGTACATACCCTTTCGGTGTAGGAGCTTATGTACAGCAAGGCGCCGCTCCCCGGGGGCATTGGCTTCGGGGGAGCAAGCGAGCTCCGATGGAAATGTATCTGTGCATGCAAGCACGGCATCCACATGTTTGCCGGTCGGGGACTTATACAATAAAAAGAGAATCTTCTGCTAAAGAAGATTCTCCTTATCCGTTTATTCCACTACATAGGGCAGCAGAGAAATATGTCTGGCTCTTTTGATGGCCACGGTGATTTCCCTCTGATGTCTTGCACAATTTCCGGAAATCCTTCTGGGAAGGATCTTTCCTCTTTCAGAGATATACTTCCTAAGCGTTGCCACATCCTTATAGTCAATAGCCTTATCCTTATCACTGCAAAATGCACACACTTTCTTCCTTCTGCGCATTCCAGACATCGGTTTTCTTCTAGGGCTATCGGCTTTATCATTCTTATTGCCTGCCATGATAAAAGTCCCCTTTCCTAACGAAACATCTATGACCCGCCCCTTTGCGGATCATCAGTTGAAGGGCAGTCCCTCATCCTCCACACCATCAGGAATATTCATAAATCCGTCGGTGCTGGCGGAGGCAGCCGAGGGTCTGGTAGAGGCAGCCTGTGCGCCCATTCCAGCTCCGCCCTTACTGTCTGCAAACTCCTGTTCTTCTACTATGATCTCTGTTGTATAAACCTTCTGGCCATCCTTGTTGATATAGCTTCCGGTCTGAATGCGGCCTGAAACCAGCACTCTTTGTCCCTGGCGAAAATACTTCTCGGCAAACTCCCCTGATTTATCAAATGCAACACATGGAATAAAATCAGCAGTTTGCTCTCCAGACTCACTGTTCCTTCTGTATCTTCTGTCTACGGCCAATGTATATCTGGCAATGGCCATGGACCTTTCTCCTGAGGAATATCTTACCTCCGGATCCCGGGTCAGTCTTCCCATAATAATGGCTTTGTTCATACAATACCTCTCTCTCTTAATTAAGCGTCCTGCTTAACGACCAGGTATCTTACAACCGGTTCCATGATACGAACATTTGCCTCTAACTCGTTAGGACAATTGTTATCCTCTGACTGGAACTTAATGAAATAGTAGAATCCTTCTTTTTGTTTGTTAATGTCATAGGCAAATCTCTTCTTACCCCAATCATCGACATTTACAACGCTTCCACCAAATCTTGTGATGTAGTTTTGAACTTTCTCCAGAGCTTCCGCTCTTGCATCATCTTCAAGCTTACCATTAAGCACTAATGCTAATTCATATGTACTTGTCATTTCTTACCTCCTCTTGGTCTCTGGCCTTTGATATAATCAAAAGCAAGGATTATGTGTCACAGTACTTAATAATACCATGTTTCTTTTTCCATTGCAACTGTATTTTTTTCTTATATTTTATTGTCTGTGCAGCCGAACTTGTATTGTCCTCAGCTTTTTCATAAATTTGTTCCTCCAAATATCTAAAACTTATAAAGCGATTATAGCTTTCATGAAAAATAAAAGAAACCTAATAATATGTCGATATATCCAAAATTCTGAACAAGATAAAAGTAATAACATATTCAAGGAATTATCTTAAGCTTGGCTTTTAATCATTTAATAATTATAATATAACTATAACAAGGAGAGTGATGAATGTATGACCTTCGAATTGGATATTCACGAACAAGGAATTTAGCAGGTTACTATTCT
>CALISX010000478.1 GCA_938041725.1 uncultured Lachnoanaerobaculum sp. | reverse complement strand
AGACCCTTGGCTCTGGCGGCCTCTGCCTCTGCCCGTCCCCTTAAAGAAATACCATTGGCCTCTGCCTCGTACTTCGCCCGAATACCTGCAGCTTCCTGCTCTGCCGCATAACGGGTGGCCTCTGCCTCTCTTTGCCTGCGGATCAGATCTGCTGCAGCCCTTTGCTCTGTGGCATACTTCTCTGCATCTGCCTGCTTATTCACCTCTGCTTCCAGCTGTCTTTGACGAACGGAGATCTCCTTTTCTTTCAGCTCTGCTTCTCGTTCCGCCTTGGCGATCTGGGCATTCACGGTCTCTGTTTGAATCCGTTTTTCCTGCTGCTGCCTTTGGATTTCATAGGCTGCATCCGCCTCTGCCTTGGCAGTATCCGTCTGAACCTTCAGTTCTGCTCTTCGAATCTCCAAATTTGTAAGCTTCTGAGCGATCTCTGTTTCCGCTGCCACCTGGGCGTCATTGGATTCCTTTTTGGCTGACGCCTCAGCAATCTTCACATCCCGCTCCGCCTGGGCCTTGGCAATGGAAGCACTCTTTTGAATCTGAGACATATTGTCCTGACCCAAAGCTACAATGAGATCCTTCTCATCCTTAATTTTCTGAATATTACAGGAAATAATTTCAATTCCCAGAGCTGCCATATCATTCTGGGCTTTTTCCTGCACCTGATCTCCAAAGGCCTTCCGGTTGGTACACAGATCCTGCAGTTTTACTGTACCAATAATTTCTCTCATATTTCCCTGAAGAGAATCTGTAAGTGCCGTTACGATCTGCTCCTCCCGCATGTTCAGAAAGTTTTTCTGGGCTAAGGCAATTCCTTCTGCATCGGTTTTGATGCGTACCTTGGCAATGGCGTCAATATCCACTCCGATATAATCATTGGTAGGGATATAACCATTGGTCTTGATATCCACGGAAATCTGTTTTACAGTCAGCGTATCCACCCGCTCCAAAAAAGGGATGCGGACCCCAGCCTGGCCAATGAGAACCCTGGGCTTGCGGAATCCGGAAATAATCACAGCCCTGTCCGGGGGAGATTTGATATACCCCAAACCAATGATGATCAGCAGAAAAACAACCAC
>CALISX010000477.1 GCA_938041725.1 uncultured Lachnoanaerobaculum sp. | reverse complement strand
TTTTACACCCGGGAAGACGGGCGGATATTTGGTACTGCAAGGAAAGGATCGGGTATTTGGGGGAGGTGCATCCCAAGGTGGCCGCCAATTATAAGATCGGAGAAAAGGCCTGTCTGGCGGTGCTGGATATGCCGGCTTTGATGCCCTTTATAAGCTTTGATAAAAAGTATAGGGGACTGGCCCGTTTCCCTGCCATGACCAGGGATATTTCCCTTACAGTGCCCAAATCCGTGCTGGCGGGGGAGATTGAGGACATTATCGAAGCCTGGGGAGGTCCGAATCTGGAAAGCTTTGCTCTTTTTGATATTTATGAGGGAAGCCAGATTGAGGAGGGGTACAAATCCCTGGCCTATACCATTACCTTCCGGAACCGGGAAAGAACCTTGGAGGACAAGGAGGTCAATGCTGTGATGGAGGAGATCCTAAAGGCTTTGGCCCAGAAAAATATTCAATTAAGGGCAATGTAGATCATGACAGACAAGGGACGCATAACCATACCTACGGATGTTGACGTGGTGGAAGAAACAATTGAAATACTGGAAAAATGGGGGGCGGATGCCCTCCGGGACTGTGACGGCACAGAATTTCCCGAAAGACTGCGGGATGTGGAGGCCAGGGTGTATGCCACCTATTACACCACCCGTAAGGACAATGCCTGGGCTTTGCAAAACCCCCAGGAGATTCAGCAAATGTATATCTGCACCAGATTTTATACAGCGGTGGAGGAAATGCTTTCCATCCCCCTGATGGCAGGGCTGTATCCGGATATGCTCAAGGTGAACGGCCAGGACCATAAAAGATGGTGGGAGGTGATGGACCGCACCACAGGCCTTCCCCTTTCCCCCTCTGGGTGGGAATATCTGGAGGAAACCGGGGAGGTGAAAATCCAGGGGGCAAATCTTTTCCATGAATACAGTGTCAGCTTCCTGGCCTTTATTATGTGGGATCCGGTGCATATGTACAATGCCATTACCAATGGCTGGGACACATCCCAGAGGCAGCTGACCTTTGATGTGCGCCAGCCAAAAACCAAGGCCTATTCCATGAAACGGCTGGAAAAATTTTTGCAGGACCACCCCTATGTGGATGTGGTGCGTTTTACCACCTTCTTTCACCAGTTTACTTTGGTGTTTGATGATCTGGCCAGGGAGAAATATGTGGACTGGTATGGCTACAGCGCCTCTGTGAGTCCCTATGTGCTGGAGGAGTTTGAAAGAGAAACAGGGATTGGGTTTCGTCCGGAGTTTTTAATTGACGAGGGGTATATGGCCGGTTCCTACCGAAATCCTGGCAGAGAGCTGCTGGCCTACATGGATTTTACTGCCAGGAAGGTATGTGCCCTGGCCAAGGAGATGGTGGACATGGTCCATGCCCATGGGAAGGAAGCCATGATGTTTTTAGGGGATCATTGGATTGGAACAGAGCCCTATATGCCCTACTTTGCCTCCATTGGCCTGGATGCGGTGGTGGGCAGTGTGGGCAATGGTCAAACCTATCGGATTTTAAGCGGCATTGCCGGGGTAAAGTACAAGGAAGGCAGGCTTTTGCCCTATTTCTTTCCTGATACCTTCCATGAGAAGGGGAATCCTAAAAAAGAAGCCTGTGAAAACTGGCTCTGTGCCAGAAGGGCCCTGCTCCGCTCCCCCATTGACCGAATCGGCTACGGAGGTTATTTAAAGCTGGCTCTGCAGTTTCCGGATTTTGTGGATTATGTGGCACAGGTTTGCCGGGAATTTCGTGGGATTTATGAAAACATTCGAGAAACCAGGGCCTACTGTCATAAAAGGGTGGCAGTGCTGAATGCCTGGGGCCGGAAGCGGGCCTGGGGGAATCATATGGTGCACCATGCCCTGTACCATAAGGAAAACCTGCAGTATGCCGGTGTTTTGGAGATTCTCTCCGGCGCTCCCTATCAGGTGGACTTTATTGATTTTGAAGATTTGAAAATTATTCCGGATTTACGGGAAAAATATGATATTATTATGAATATAGGGGATCGGGATACCGCCCAAACCGGAGGAAGCCTCTGGGAAGAGGAGGAAATCCTTACAAAGCTCCGAGGCTTTATTTACCATGGGGGAGGTTTTGTGGGGGTGGGAGAGCCCAGCGGCCACAAATACCAGGGAAAGGTG
>CALISX010000476.1 GCA_938041725.1 uncultured Lachnoanaerobaculum sp. | reverse complement strand
GATTGCAGCCCTGGATGAGGAAGCAGCTAGTGCCTTCTTTGAGAAGATGAAGGAAAAGGGGGTGCGTTCTATCGCCATCACCGGTGCTTTTGCCACAATCCGCAACGATCAGGAACTGCGTGCTGCCGAGCTTTGCAGACAGGTTATGGGCGAGGATACCCATGTTTCCATATCCAGCGAAATCGGCTCCATGGGAATTATAGAGCGTGAGAACGCGACAATATTGAATGCCGCTTTGTGGAAGGTGGCGGAACGGTTTACAGAGGGATTTGCGAAGAGCCTGCAGGATGAGGGAATCAATCATGCTGCCATTTACCTTTCTCAGAATGACGGAACGCTCATGACGATGGATTATGCCAGGAAGTATCCGATTCTGACCGTCGCATGCGGACCTACCAATTCCATCCGTGGAGCAAGCTACCTGAGCAATCTCAAAAATGCGATTGTGATTGATGTTGGCGGCACTACAACGGATGTTGGCGCGATTCAGGCCGGTTTCCCGCGGGAATCCAGTGTTGCCGTCACCATTGGCGGTGTCCGGACAAATTTCCGTATGCCGGATGTGATGTCCATCGGACTTGGCGGCGGTTCTATTGTGCGTGTACGGGAAGATGGCAGAGTGACCGTCGGGCCTGATTCTGTCGGATATGAGCTGGAACACAAGGCGCTTGTGTTCGGTGGCGATGTCATGACTGCCACGGACATTGCCGTTCGGTTGGGAATGGTTTCGATTGGTGATGCAGGGAAGGTTGCCGATATTCCCCAGGAAACAGCGAAATTGGCGCTGGAAGAGATCCGCAGGATAACAGAGGATGCAATTGATGCGATCAAGGTTTCCAATGAGGATTGTGAAGTGATCCTCGTGGGCGGCGGCTCTGTCATATTGCCACCGAATCTGTCCGGCGCAAGCAAAACAATCAAGCCGGATCACTTCGGGTGCGCCAATGCGATCGGCTCTGCAATATCCAAGGTAAGCGGAACCTATGAGAAACTGGTCAATTACGATGATATCCCGCGAGAAGAAGCGTTAGAAACCGCAAAACAGGCAGTAATCCAGCTGGCGGTCGATGCCGGAGCGGTTCGGGAATCTGTGGAAATCATTGACCTTGAGGATGTACCGCTGGCCTACTATCCGGGCAACACGAACAGGGTGAAGATTAAGGCTGCCGGTGAGCTGAAAATCTGATGGCGATTGCAATTGCGGAACCCGAAATCAACCCAACTATCAGAAGGGAGGAAAAGACAATGGTAGATAAAAAAGAAATCACGTTATTGGACGTTGTTCCTGTAACAGCCCCTGGTATTTTAAGGGATCTTATGATCAGGGACATGGAAAAGTATCTCATGCCCACAACCAAAACAAGGCATGTTCAGATCACGGAAGGGCCGGTCACCATTGAGAGCGAGTATGAGGATGCTTTTGCCGCCCCTCAGGTTGTAAAGACAGCGGCAGAGGAATACAATAAAGGTGATGTTGACGCCGTTTTTGTCAACTGCTTTGGAGATCCTGGAGTACGTGCAGCCCGTGAGGCATTCGAGATCCCTGTATTTGGAGGATTTGAGCCGGCCATCCACATCGCATTAGGACTGGGCGATAGGATCGGTATCGTAACTGTGCTGAAAAATGTTGTTCCGATGATCAGGGGCGCAGTCAATTGCGCAGGATTGGAGAAGAGAGTGACTACGATCCGTACGCTGAACATCCCTGTGCTTGAGCTTGAGAACGCCGAACTGCTTATGAGCAGCCTCTATGCGGAGTGCAAAAAGGCAATCGAGGAAGACGGCGTAGAGGTACTCGTTATGGGCTGCACAGGAATCGTAGGCATCGATGATGCAATGAAGTCAAAGCTTCTTGCAGATGGGTATGATGTGCCGGTTCTTGAAGCAGGCGTATGTGCCATGACGATGGCGGGATTGTATGTCCGCATGGGGTTAAACAATAGTTTCTAAAAAGTTATACAAACTTATACATTAGAGCAAGTTTCTATAACTTTAAACAACTTTTCTGGTTTATATTGTGTAACCTCCATGCCAGAATATCCGCTTATGTGAATATGGCGGCTATTCTGTCGCCCTCCGGGGACTTATATAGTAAACCCCCATGCCGGGGCCGGCACCACCATAGATATAAG
>CALISX010000475.1 GCA_938041725.1 uncultured Lachnoanaerobaculum sp. | reverse complement strand
AAAAGGCCGTAGGTAATGGATTCTCCGCTTTCAAAGGCAATGAGGGAGCCGGTTTTCCGGTAAAACATATCTCCCTTATAGGGAGCATAGCCCTCAAATTCTGTATTCAGTATGCCATTTCCCTTGGTATCTGTTAAAAACTCTCCCCTGTATCCGATGAGACCTCGGGAGGGAATCAAAAACTCCAGTCTGGTATAGCCTCCATGGATGGGACTCATCCCCTGCAGCTCTCCCTTCCGGGAGGTAAGCTTTTGGATCACCGCACCGGAAAACTCCTCCGGCACATCCACATAGGCCAGCTCCATGGGCTCCAGCTTTTGGTTGCGCTCATTAAAGTGATAAATCACCTCTGCCTTGCTCACAGCAAATTCAAAGCCCTCCCTGCGCATATTTTCAATCAGCACAGAAAGATGCAGTTCTCCCCTGCCGGAAACCTTAAAGCAGTCAGCCGACTCCGTTTCCTCCACCCGCAGGCTCACATCCGTATTCAGCTCCCTGATATGCCTGGAAGTAACATACTTTCCCTCCTGTCCTGCCAAAGGAGAGTCATTCACCATGAAATTCATGGATATGGTGGGCTCGGAAATCTTTTGGAAGGGAATGGCCTCCGGACTTTCCGGAGAGGTCAGGGTATCCCCGATGTGCAGGTCTGCAATGCCGGAAATGGCCACAATGGAACCAATCCCTGCCTCTGTCACCTCCACACGGTTTAATCCCTCATATTCATAAAGTTTTCCCACCTTCACCCGGCACATCTTGTCCGGATCGTGATGGTTTACCAAGGCCACCTCCTGGTTGACCCGGATGATGCCATTGTCCACCTTCCCCACACCGATACGCCCCACATATTCATTGTAGTCAATGGTGGAAATCAGCACCTGCACCGGCGCCTCCGGATCCCCTGCAGGCGCTGGAATATGCTTTAGAATCGTCTCAAACAAAGGCTTCATATCCTGGTTCTCATCCTCTAGAGCATATCTGGCCCATCCTCCCCTGGCACTGGCAAAAATAAAGGGGCAGTTCAGCTGCCGGTCATTGGCATCCAGATCCATCAAAAGCTCCAGGATCTCATCCACCACCTCAGCCGGTCTGGCCTCCGGCCTGTCGCATTTATTCACCAGGCATACCACATCCAAATCCAGATCCAAGGCCTTCCGCAGCACAAATTTGGTCTGGGGCATCGCCCCCTCGTAGGCGTCCACCACCAGCACCACTCCGTTTACCATTTTTAAAACCCGCTCCCCCTCTCCGCCGAAGTCTGCGTGTCCTGGAGTATCAATAATGTTGATCTTTACCCCCTCATAGGTAACCGCCGTGTTTTTGGACAAAATGGTGATCCCCCGCTCCCTCTCCAGGTCATTGGAGTCCATCACCCGCTCCGCCACCTCCTGGTTGGCCCGGAAAACCCCGCTCTGGCGCAGCAGCTGATCCACCAATGTGGTTTTTCCATGGTCTACATG